>JBHELL010000226.1:0-3071 GCA_046263075.1 Actinomycetota bacterium
CGCGAGCACCTCGTCCAGTGCGTTCGTGTGCAACGACTGTGTCCCACCGAGCACAGCGGCGAGCGCTTCGATCGCCGTTCGAACGACGTTGTTGTACGGCTGCTGCGCGGTCAGTGATACACCTGCGGTCTGCGTGTGGAACTTCAACATCTGCGCTTTCGGCGACCGGGCGCCGTACCGGTCTCGCAGGCGGCGCGCCCAGATCCGTCGAGCCGCCCGGAACTTGCAGATCTCCTCGAAGAAATCGATGTGCGCATCGAAGAAGAACGAGAGCTGGGGGGCGAGCACCTCGACGTCGAGCCCTCGCTCTTTCCCGAGCTCGATGTAGGCGAACCCGTCGGCAAGGGTGAAGGCGAGCTCTTGCGCAGCCGTGGCTCCCGCCTCGCGGATGTGGTAGCCGCTGACGGAGATCGGGTGGTACTTCGGTGTCTCGGCGGCGCAGAACTCGAGCAGGTCGCCGATCAGGCGCAGGTGCGGTTCGGGCGGGAACACCCACTCCTTCTGGGCGATGTACTCCTTGAAGATGTCGGTCTGCAGCGTCCCCTCGAGGTCCCGCCACGCGACCCCTTGCCGCTCTGCGGTCACGAGGTACATCGCGAACAAGATCACCGCGGGACCGGAGATCGTCATCGATGTCGTCGTGTCGCCGAGGTTCAACCCGTCGAACAACACGTCCATGTCGCGCACGGAATCCACCGCGACTCCGCAATGCCCGACCTCGCCGAGCGACCGCGCGTCGTCCGAGTCGCGGCCCATGAGCGTCGGCATGTCGAAAGCGACGGACAATCCCCCACCGCCGGCAGCGACGAGCCGCTTGTAGCGCTCGTTCGTCGCGCGAACGTCGCCGAACCCCGAGAACTGGCGGATCGTCCAGAGGCGTCCGCGATACCCGGTCGTGTAGATGCCGCGCGTGAACGGGAAGTGGCCGGGCGTGCCTATGTCGTTCTCGACGTCGATCTCGGCGACGTCCGATCGATCGTAGAGCGGCTTCAGCGGCTCGCCGGAAAGCGTTTCGAAGTCGGCGTCACGCTTGCGCGCGCGCTCGAACTCCTCTTCCCAGTGTTCCCGTTGTTGACTCATGTCCCGCTCAGTGTATCGGCGGCGGCGTACGGATCGATCTTGCCTTCGAGCACCTGCTCGGCGAGGGTGTCGAGCTCTCCTGAGCCGCCGGGCTCGCCGATCTGCCTGCGTAGGTTCGCGAGCGCGATCTCACGGATCTCGCGCGCGGCTCGGCGCAGGCGGCGCGCGCGCAGCTCTCCGCTCTCCTCGAGCCACGCGCGATGCCGTTCGATCGAGGACCACACGTCGTCGACGCCCTTCCCGTCGGCCGCGGTCGTCAGCAACACAGGCGGCGTCCAGGGCGTAGCAAGCCCGAGGTGAAGCATCTGCTCGATATCGCGGCGTGTTTCGTTCGCCCCCGGCTTATCGGCTTTGTTCACCACGAACATGTCGGCGATCTCGAGGATCCCAGCCTTGTTCGCCTGCACCGAATCGCCCATGCCGGGTGCCAGAACGACGATCGTCGTGTCGGCGGCATGCGCGACCTCCACCTCGGCTTGGCCGACGCCGACGGTCTCCAGGAGGGTCACGTCGGTGCCGGCCGCATCCAGCACGCGCAACGCGTGCGGGACTGCCCACGCGAGACCGCCGAGGTGCCCGCGCGTCGCCATCGACCGGATGAAGACACCCGGGTCCGTCGCATGCTCCTGCATCCGCAACCGGTCTCCCAGCAACGCTCCGCCGGTGAACGGGGACGACGGATCGACAGCGAGAACCGAGACGGTGAGCGCTTTCGAGCGGAGCAACCCGACGAGGGCGCTTGCCAGGGTCGATTTCCCCGCGCCGGGAGAGCCCGTGAGGCCGACGATCGCGGCGTTGCCCGCGAGCGGACCGAGCGCGCGCACGACGTGTGGGATCGAAGGATCCTCGTCCTCGACGAGCGAGATCAGGCGCGCGACAGTGCGCCGGTTACCGTCGCGCAGCGATCGCGCAAGCTCGTCGGGGTTCATGCGCGAATCATAGCCGCGGGCATCCGTGGGATAATCGCACCGTGCTCGACCAACGGACGTCGCACGCAACCGCGCTGTTCACCGGCGTCGCATGGAACTACGAATCCCCCGCCGAGCTGCTGAGCTTCGGCCAGTACGCACGCTGGCGTCGCGCGCTCGTGCGCGCGCTGCCGATCGAACGCTCCTCGCGCGTCCTCGACGTCGCGACGGGTACGGGGCTGATCGCGCGCCTGCTCTCTGAACGCAGCGACCACGTCGCCGGCGTCGATCTGACGCCGGCCATGTTGCGAGGTGGGTCCAACGCAGCGGCCGACGCGCGCGCGCTGCCGTTCGCCGGCGCGACATTCGATGTCGTCACGTTCAGCTACTTGTTGCGCTACGTCGACGAACCCGCGGCGCAGCTGCGCGAGCTTGCGCGAGTGGTCAAGCCCGGTGGATGGCTCGGCAGCGTCGAATTCTTCCTTCCACGAGCCGCATGGGCGCGCGCCGGCTGGAACCTGTACGCGCGCGGTGTCTTCCCTTTCGCATGCCGCCTGTTCGGAAAAGGGTGGGCCGAGATCGGCGATTTCCTCCCGCGTTCGATCGTCCAGTGGGCGAGGGCGTGGCCGGTCGACCGGCAGCTCGAGGCGTGGCGCGCCGCAGGCGTCGAACCCGTCACCGTGAAGCCGATGACGTTCGGCGGCACCGGGCTCGTCATCACGGGACGCAAGCGATGACCCAGGCGCCCGCGTTCTACGCGCTTCGCGGTGGTGGGTGGCGCGATTGGTGGACACTCCTTCACCCGCCGTACACGCTGTGGCACTTGTCGTACGTCGTGCTCGGCGCCGCGACGGCGCCGCACCTGCATGCAGCCCGTCTCGTGAAAGCGTTGATCGCGTTCTTCCTCGCGATGGGGATCGGCGCGCACGCGCTCGACGAGTTGAACGGGCGGCCGCTCAGTACACGTATCTCGGCACGCGCGCTCCGTGTTGCAGCGATCCTGAGCATCGGCGCGGCGATCAGGCTCGGCGTCGCCAACCTCTCCCTCGTCGGATGGGTGGGCGTTCCGTTCATCGTCTTCGG
>JBHELL010000227.1:0-5437 GCA_046263075.1 Actinomycetota bacterium
ATCCATCGCCGACGCGGCTGCGCGCAACGCCTCGGTCGCCTCGTCCCACTCTTCGTCGCTGCCGATCGCCTTGCCTTCGGGCTTGGTGGACAGCTCGAGGTAGAAGTCGGTCAGCCCGTAGTCGCGCAGAAGGCCGAGCACGAACTCGAGGAGCGATCGCAGCTCGTCCTGCATCTGCTCTTTCATGCAGAAGATATGTGCGTCGTCCTGCGTCATGCCTCGCACGCGCGTCAGACCGTGGATCACGCCCGACTTCTCGTAGCGGTACACACTGCCGAACTCGAACATCCGTATCGGGAGCTCGCGATACGACCGGATACGCGAGCGGAAGATCAAGATGTGGAACGGACAGTTCATCGGCTTCAGGTAGTAGCGCTGCTCCTCATCGAGAATCATCGGCGGGAACATGCCGTCGGCGAACCACTGCAAGTGTCCGGAGGTCTCGAACAGGTCTGCTTTCGTGATGTGCGGGCTGTAGACGAACTCGTAGCCGGCTTCTTCGTGACGGCGCCGCGAGTAGTCCTCCATCGTCTTGCGGACGATGCCGCCGCGTGGATGGAACAGCGCGAGCCCGGATCCGATCTCGTCGGGGAACGAGAACAGCTCGAGCTCGCGTCCGAGCTTTCGGTGGTCGCGGCGCTCGGCTTCTTCGAGCATCGTCAGGTGGTGCTCGAGCGCTTGCTTCGACTCCCACGCGGTGCCGTAGATCCGTTGCAACATCGGCCGCTTCTCGTCACCGCGCCAGTACGCGCCGGCCACGCTCTGCAGCTTGAACGCGGGGATGTAGCCGGTATGGACGACGTGCGGCCCACGGCAAAGGTCCTCCCACTCCCCCGTCTTGTAGATGGTGATGACGGCCCCGCCGCCTTCGGCTTCGTCGACGCTTTCGATGATCTCACGCTTGAACGGCTGCTCGGCGAACCGCGCCAGCCCTTCGTCGCGTGACACCTCGACGCGTTCGAAACGGTCGCGCGCCTTCATGATCTCGCGCATCTTCGCATCGATGCGGTCGAGGTCCTCCGGAGTGAACGGCCGGCCGATGTCGAAGTCGTAGTAGAAGCCGTTCTCGATCGAGGGGCCGATCGCGTACTTCGCGCCGGGGAACAGCTCGCAGACGGCCTTCGCCATCACGTGCGCGGTGGAATGCCGCAGGATCTCGCGTCCTTCAGGCGAGGCGGCGTCGAGCTCGCGGCCGTCCGTGAGCTTGATCGTCGCCATCAGCCGAGCTCCTTCCGAAGCATCGCGATCCATCCGCGTTCGAGCGAGTCGAACGGAAGCGCGAACACCGCGCGCGCGGCGTGGTCGGCATGATACCGGGCGCTGCCGAACGAAACGGGGTTTTCGGCGCCGAGCGCGCGGTAGAAACGAGCCGGCGCCGCCGAGCCGAACCGCGCGCGCAGGTAGGTCATGAAGGTGTACGCGGCTTCATACGCGACGTGGATCGAGTCGCGACCTCCGACGGAGAAGTCGGCGTCGATCGGGAGCGAGTCCAGTCCTCGCCGCACGGCCGCGCGCAGCTCGGAGGTCGGATGCGATCCACGCTCGCCGTACAGCTGCGCGATCCCTTCGTCCGTCCATGCAGGACCGAACTCACCCGTCAACATATGCGAGGCGTAATGGATCATCTCGTGGCTCAGCGTGTCCCGTTGATACGAAGGCGGGTTCGCGAAATACGTCTCAGGCTGGATGAAGATCCGCGTCCCCACGAGACGGAACGTTGCAGCGTGCGTGTCCGCCGACGAGACGGTGAACGCGACGAACGGGCCGAGGTCGATCGGATCGCTCAAGATGCGCGTGAGCTCCGACGAGCTCCTCGGGATCTCGACGACCGCAGAGTCGGGAACCCGATAGGGCCAATGCGCGCGGTCGTACGCGATCGCAGCACGAACGCCGTTCGCGATCGTGCGCGCGACCGACGTCGAGCCGTGCGTCAGGACCATCACACCGCCGGAGCGAACGATCGAGATCGGCGCGAAGTCCCCTATGTCGCGCGCCGACTGCAGCCCGAGATCGTCCAGATCTGAATCGGAGACGATGCTCCACGTCGAGCCGTACCGCGCGACGGTCAAGTACAGCGCATCAGACGTCGGCCGGTCGTCGAGCCCCCGGAGCGCGAGATGCTGGATCGCTTGGACGGCGTGCACTTCGTCCGCGACCGGCCGGCGTGGCAGCGCGGAGACGAGATCTTCGTACCCTTCGTCGTCGAGCTCGATCGAATACGAGGCAAGCGGCAGTTCCCGTACACGCGCGAACCACGTGTCCTTGGCCGCGCGGAACGCTGCCGGCGCGCGCGCCATGGAGGCATCGAAGGCGCCCCGATCCCCCGCGACAACTGCCGAGCCGCGCCGCTGCAAAAGGTCCGCGACCTGCGCGCGCCAGGATGGGGTCCTTTGCGCCACACCTGTCGGTGTCGCGCTGCCGACCAGGGCGAGCGCCGCTCCAAGGGCGACGAAGTTCCGTCGGAATCCCATCGGAAGCAGCGTATAGGCAGAAAGGTTCAAGCCCGATGGCCCCATCCGCTCAAGCTTCGCGGTATCTGGCCGAAAGTAATTCCAACCGGGCGTTCGGAGCGCCACAGACGGATCACACATCATCCTTCGGCGGGAGACCAGGGGTTCGCGTGAAACGCAGCATCATGGCAATCGTCGTTGGACTGATCGTCTTCGGGGTCGTCTACGGTTTCGCCGCCAGCATGACCGTCACGTCGAAAACACTCGGCGCAGGGAACACCACCGTCGCGGCATGCCAGGCGGCCACCTTGTCGGCGGCCTACGCCACCGCGTACGACTCGACGATCCCCGGATACAAGGTCGGCGTGGTCACCGTCAGCGGGCTCGACACGACGTCGGCGACGAACTGTGCGTCAAAGTCGTTCCGTGTCAGCTTGACGAACTCGTCGAACACATCCCTTGGCGAAGTCACGGGGACTACGCCGGCTTCCGGCACGACCTTCACTGCAGATTTCACTTCGAGCAACGTTTCCGCCGCGAGCGTTGCCAACGTACACGTCGTCATCTCCGGATAACACCGGACCATCGAAGGAGACATCGCAATGAGAAGGGCAGTCTTCGCCATCCTGGCCGGCCTCGTCATCTTCGCAACGGTTTACGCGTTCGCTGCGAGCCTCACCGTCACGGGCGGCTCACTCGGTGCAGGAAACGTTGCGGTCGCAGCATGCCAATCCGGCACGATCAACGTTACATACACGCCGAGCTACAGCTCGTCGGTTCCGGGCTATCAAGCGACGACCGTCACGCTGAACAACGTCGACACTGCATCGAGCGCGTGCGGAGGCAAGTCCTATCGGATCGCGCTCGTCGATAACTCGAGCGCGTCCCTCGGCGAAGCGACCGGGACGGTGCCGAGCAGCGGGACGACCGTCAGCGCGACGTTCTCCGGCGTGAACGCGACGAGCGTGTACGGCGTCCACGTCGCGATCAGCGGCTAGAGACGGATGGATGAGGCGCGCCCTGATCCTGGCCACGGCGGTCATCACGGCCGCCGTTGCCGTCGTCGGGTTCGCGAAGAGCACGAGCGTGAGCAGCAAGACGCTCGGTGCAGGGAAGACCACGGTGTCGAAGTGCGACACCGACGGCGTGAGCGTGCTGGAAACCCTCTCGGGCTCGAACATCGCGAGCGTCGCGGTCGGTTCGATCGCCTCGGCGTGTGCGGGTGGAACGGTGAGCGTCGCCGTGAACAACGGCACGGCGAACTCGACGGGGTCGGGAACCGTTCCGGGAGGAGGTGGGTCGGTGACGGTGACGCTCGGAACAGCGGTTGCGGCGAAGGACGTCGTGGAAGTCGACGTTTCCATCTCAGGGCCCTGACGGCCGTACTCATCGCGCTGCTGTTCCTCGTCTCCGTTCAGCCGGGTTTCGCGTCGTCGCTCACCGTCGCTTCGGCGAAGCTCACGCAGTACAAGACGTGCATCCTCACGGGGAACCCGAGCACGACTACGGCGATGAAGGATGCCGGCGTTCTACAGGCGAATCAGAACACCAACACGGGCTCGGCGACGTCGGTATCCGTATCGTCGAGCCTCAACGCCAACCAACGCATCTACATCTCGTTCGACTTGACGAAATGCAGCCCCGCGGTCGCATCGACGGCGACCATCGGCCTGGCGACGCTTCGGATCTACGTGACCGCCGTTCCCCCGACCTGCCGGACGATCGACCTCTTCAAGAACACCACCGCGTGGTCCGAAGGAACGATCAAGTGGAGCAACCAGCCCTTCGGCACCACGCTCAATAATCCGGCGAGCAACACCGCCTCGGGGACCCTGGCGATCGGGGCCGTGTCGTGCGCGAACACAGCGGCGAACCAGTACTACTCGTTCACCGTGACGTCCGACGTCGGGACGTTCGTCTCGGGGGGCTCGACGAACGGCGGCTGGATGCTGCGCGACGATGCCGAGAGCAACTCGGTGGTGCAAACCATGACGATGTCGACCAAGGATCTGGGAACGCTGGCGCAGGCGCCGCAGTTGATCGTGGTGTACTCATGACGCTCGCCCTTCCAGCCGTCCGCTCTCGCGTGCATCTGCGATCGCTCGCCTTCTGGATGTGCACGGTTGCGCTTGTTGCTGGATGGTTCGTGACGATCCGGCCGCGCGCGCTCGGTGGTCCGGCGGGCTTCGTGATGGTCCGCGGCGTTTCGATGGAGCCGACGTATCACACAGGTGATCTCGTCGTCGTGCGCGCGCGCCCCTCATATCACCGCGGCGATGTGATCGCGTACCGCGTCCCTGAAGGGGATGTCGGAGCAGGGGCGATCGTCATCCACCGCATCGTCGGAGGAGACGGCGCCCACGGCTTCGACATGCTCGGCGATAACAATCCGGCGCGCGATGACTGGCATCCGCGCGACGCCGATATCGTCGGATCGGCGTGGCTGCTCGTGCCGCGCGCAGGGGCGATTCTCGCGAAGACACAGAACCCGGCGATGGCGGCGAGCCTCGCGATGGCGGTCACCGTAGCGATCCTCATCGTGCCGCCGGACAAGAAGAACAAGAAGGATCGTCGTCGTGGGCGCTACAGGATTTGAACCTGTGACCCCTGCCGTGTGAAGGCAGTGCTCTCCCGCTGAGCTAAGCGCCCGTGCAGCGAGTATGCCTCGCTCTGCTACGTGGGCGCTACAGGATTTGAACCTGTGACCTCTGCCGTGTCGAGGCAGCGCTCTAACCAGGCTGAGCTAAGCGCCCGTGCACCGCGCGCATCGCGCGCGAACGCTGGATTGTAGCGGACGCACTCGACGTTGGTTGGCCATCTCCAGCCCGGCCATCGCAGCCGCAAATGCCTCCGACCTATCCACGCGAGGACACGTTTCGAGATTGCGGCGATCAGGAGCTTGTCGCCGTCGTCGAGCCTTGCGCGCGCTCGATCGTCGCCTCGAACGCCGAGCCGGGGTACGCGAAGCGCCCGTGCACTCCCCACCC
>JBHELL010000228.1:0-3053 GCA_046263075.1 Actinomycetota bacterium
CGGTCGAGGAACATCGCGAACGTGACGATGTTCGGGATCTCGGTGATCGGCACGATCACTTTCGCTCCCAGCTCTTCAGCTTTCTCGAGCGTCGTCTTCATGTCTTCGACCGCGACGTAGATCGTCGTGTAGCTCGGCGAGCCTTCCGGGCCGACGCCGATCCCTCCGTTGATGCCTTCGCCGCCTTGCGTGTCGACCACGCCGTAGAACCCCATCTCAGGCCCCGACGCTTCGACCCTCCATCCGAGAAGGTCTGCATAGAACTTCTGTTGAGCGGCGGGGTCGCCGCCCATGATCTCGAAGTGCACGACCGGATTCGTCATGGGTCTCCTCTCCCGTGCGGGAGTCGCCATACTGCCTCAGGGATGTGACACGTCGCCAGTCCGCGCGTGCGCCCAAACATCGAGCACGGCGAAGGCTTCCTCGCGCGTGTACTCGCCTTCGTCGAGCCGTTTCTCGAGCAGCAGCTTCAGAGCTTCGCCGACCAGCGGGCCAGGCGGGATGCCGAGGTGTTGCATCACGTCGTTGCCATCGATGGGAGGGCGGATCCGCTTGAGGTCCTCTTCCGCCGCGAGCCTGGCGATGCGCTGCTCGAGATCGTCCATCGCCTGCGCGAATTGGCGCGCGCGGAAGCGATTCCGCGTCGTCACGTCGGCTCGGACCAAACGGTTCAACCGGTCGAGCAGCGGCCCGGCGTCGCGCACGTAGCGTCGGACGGCGGAATCGGTCCATCCCGTTCCGTACCCGTGGAACCGCAGATGCAGCTCTATCAAAGCCGCGACGTCGTCGATGAAATCGGCCGGGAGATGCAGATCGCGCAAACGCTTGATCGCCATCTTCGCGCCGACGACTTCGTGGTGATGGAACGAGACCCCGTCGGGGCCGATGCGTCTCGTCGCCGGTTTCCCGATGTCGTGCAGCAGTCCGGCCATACGAAGCGCCACGTCGGGATCCCCCGTCGGATCGCCCGCGGCGAGCTTGTCCACGACGGCAAGCGTGTGCGCGTACACATCCTTGTGCCGGTGGATCGGGTCTTGCTCGAGCCGTAACGCCGGCAGCTCGGGGAGGAACAGGTCGCACAGGCCCGCGTCGGTTGCGACGTCGAGTCCCTTCGAAGGCTTCGGCGCAGCGAGCAGTTTGGTCATCTCGTCGCGGATGCGCTCGGCGGAAACGATCGTCAACCGGTCGCGCATCGCGCGCATCGCGACGGCGACGGAGGCGTGCAGCGTCATGTCGAGCTGGGCAACGAAACGTGCCGCACGCAGCATGCGAAGGGGGTCGTCCGAGAAAGAATCCTCGGGAGTCCCCGGCGTCCGCAGCTCTCGCCCCGCGAGGTCCTTCAACCCGCCGTAGGGATCGATGAACCGCCGAGCCGGCAACTGCACCGCCATCGCGTTCACGGTGAAGTCCCTGCGGGCGAGGTCGTCCTCGATCGTTCGGACCGCGACCACGTCCGGGTGCCGCGACTCGGGGTCGTACCGCTCGGCCCGGAAGCGAGTGATCTCGAGACGGATGCCGTCCCTCTGCACCCCAACGGTTCCGAACTCGACGCCTTGTAGCCACGTGCCCTCGTGCCATCCCGCGACGATCGCCAAGATCTCGTCGGGATCGGCGTCGGTCGCGAAGTCATAATCCTGGTCGTGCACGCGCCCGATCAATGCGTCGCGGACGCTTCCGCCGACGAGATAGATCTGTCTATCGGCGCGCGCGAACCGCTCGGCGAGCTCTTCGACCACGTGCGGCAGCGGAAGATCTCGCACGAGCGACGCGATCTGCGGCGGCACGCTCATCTCGCTCGTCAGGATAGGCGAGCGCGCGCGCAACGTGGCGCAGATACGATGCCCGGCGTATGGACCTGCTCATCCTCGGCGGGACGATGTTCTTGGGCCGGCACATCGTCGATCAGGCGCTGCGCGCCGGTCACCGCGTCACGACGTTCACCCGCGGGCGCACCAATCCCGATCTCTTTCCAAACGCCGAGCGGCTGCACGGCAACCGCGACGGCGACATCGGCTCCTTGCGTGGCCGGCGGTGGGACGCTGTCATCGACACGAGCGGCTACGTCCCGCGGGTCGTCCGGCAAAGCGTCGAAGCGATCGATACCGGCCATTACACGTTCGTGTCTTCCATCTCGGTGTATGCAGACGGTCAGGCATCCCTCGACGAGTCCGCGACGGTTGCAACGATCGCCGATCCGACGGTCGAGGAGATAACCGGCGAGTCGTACGGTGCGCTCAAGGCGCTGTGCGAGCAAGAGGTAACGGGACGCTTCGGCGACTCGGCGTTGATCGTCCGGCCCGGGCTGATCGTCGGGCCGTGGGACCCGAGCGACCGCTTCACGTACTGGCCGCGCCGTGTCGCGCGCGGCGGTGAGATCCTCGCCCCCAAGGGGCCGGACAAGCCGACGCAATGGATCGACGTACGTGACCTCGCGTCGTGGACGTTGTCTGCCGTCGAGCGGAAGCTGTCGGGAACGTTCAACGCATCCGGTCGCACCGTCCCGTTCGGCGAGCTGCTCGATGCGTGCGTCTCAGCATCGGGAGCGGACGCGCGCATCACGTGGGTCGATGAAGCCTTCCTGCTCGAGAACGAGGTCGGCCCCTGGATGGAGCTGACGCTGTGGATCCCGGGCGACGACGCGATGATGCGGATGCCGACCACGAAAGTGGACCAAGCGGGGATGACGTACCGGCCGGGCGCAGAAACCGTGGCCGACACGCTCGCGTGGGACCGCGCGCAACCGGAGCGTCCGCCGCGCGCGGGGCTCGACGCGGAGAAAGAAGCGAAGGTTCTGGCCGCCTGGCGCGCGCGCTAAGCGGTCGAAGCGCGCGGTCGATCGAGGTTCAGCGCCGCTTGCCTGGCTTCGCCGACCACGCGAGGACGGCGGCAAGCGCGACGCACGCGCCGATGATCCATCCTGTGGGAAGTCCGGTTGCGATGAGCGCGCGCACGCGGCGAAGGATAGCCGCTATGCGAGTCCGGCCTGACGTAGGCGGACCGTGAGGTCGTGCGGGCTCGTTGCGGCGGCGAGCGCCTCCTCGAGCGTGCAGACC
>JBHELL010000229.1:0-3201 GCA_046263075.1 Actinomycetota bacterium
CCGAGACGCTCGTCTACGAGGAGGGCGGAAGCTTGTTCAAGACGACCGTCAACCCCGCCACGATGACGTACACGCCGCCGATCGAGTTCTACACGCCCGTCGGAACGAACCACGAAGCCGAGAATCCGTCCTGCACGCAGGATGGCCGGATTGTCTTCGACCAGAATTTCGACGGCGGGTACCCGCAGCTCGCGATCGTGAACCTCGACGGCTCGAGCCTTCGCGTTCTGACGTCGAACGCAACGGGTGAGTCCTACGCGTACGGGCCTGCCGCGTCGCGTACGCCGGGCAACCGTCGGATCGCGTACGACATGTTCTCCTACTGCGATCGGTTCGGCACGTGCACCGGGCCTGGGATCGCAACGCTCGATCCGGACGACCCGCAGAACACCGAGCAAACCATCGTGGTCACGGCGGGAGGAAGCGACCTCGTCACGGGATGGGGGACGGACGGCCGTATCACGTATACCCACTCGGACGGTGCGGTCTCGGAAGGCCGGATCATGAGTGTCGGGTCGAACGGCGGTGCGTCCACGCAATTGACCATGTCGACGACGGATACGGAGGGAGTTTCGGCGGGCAGCCTCATGGCGTTCACCCGTTCCGCAGGCTCGCTCGGACGGCCGATCGAACTCGCGCGGCTCGACCAGAAGTCGGTGGGCTTGCAGACCACCGGCACGCCGGCCGATGAGCGGATGGACCTGGTCTACCTATGCGCGAACGGCGTCACGGAACCGGTGGCTGCGGGGCTGCCTCCGGACGATGCAGCCGGCTCCTCCGCCCTGTGGACCATCAAGTTCGATCCGACGAATGGATGCGGCGGCGGCGCGGGAACGGTGATCCCGGCGGTCAGCGACGGGTTCACGCGCGTCGTCGGGGACACCGGCTTTCAAGTGACGCAGACGGTTGCGAACAAGGAGCCCGTCGCCGCGATCGCTGCACCCGCCGAGGGTCAGACCTTCTCATTGACGGGCGTTCTCCCGCTCAACGGTGGGGCGAGCGACCCGGAGAAGGGCGAGCTCTCGTCGTTGACGTGGTCGCTCGACGGAACCCAGATCGCGACCGCAGGACAGACCGACGTCTCCGCTCCGCCGAACGGGTGGACGCCGGGACAGCACACGCTGACGTTAACCGCGTCGGACGGTGACGGACACACGGCGATCGACAGCCGCACGATCACGATCGTCGACGATGTCGCCCCGACGGTCGGCCTGAGTCATACGCCGAACGGGAGCAACGGCTGGAGCGTGACGTCACCCGTCGTCGTGCACGTGACGGCTGCCGATATCGGAACGGGCGTGAACCTCTTGCAGTGCTACGTCGACGGGACGCAGGTCCCGGTGAGCGGTCCATCGACCGGAGCGACGTTCAACGTCACGCGGCAAGGAGT
This sequence comes from Actinomycetota bacterium, assembly GCA_046263075.1. GTDB lineage: Bacteria > Actinomycetota > AC-67 > AC-67 > AC-67 > JBHELL01. Next base: position 1,391 of record JBHELL010000229.1, read on the forward strand.
CCACAGCACGTGGTGCGACGCGCGCGACGGCGCCAATAATTACGGAACCGGCTACGACACCGTGCCGCTCGATACCGCCGGCCCTGCGATCGCCATCTCGTCACCCGCGCAGAGCGCGCGCTATGTCCGGGGCGCGTCCGTCGCGGCCGGCTATTCGTGCACGGACTCGTTTTCGGGTGCGACCGCGTGCAACGGCTCTGTTCCGAATGGTGTTCCGATCGACACCTCGACACCGGGAACGAAGACGTTCACCGTCGGGAGCATCGATGCGGCGGGGAATTCCTCGGCCAAGTCGGTCACATACACCGTTCTTCGCGACTGCACACAGTTGGCAAGCGCAGACGTTTCCTACTTCAACGGGACGATGCTCGTCTTCGGACCGGTCTATATAGCGCTGCAATCACCGACGGTGCAGGCGACTCTTCACGTGCAGGCGGCGGGCTGTTCAGACGTCCGCTATACGCTGCGCGTGCTCGCGGCATCGAGCGACCACTCCGAGTTGAAGACGCAATCGAAGCTCGGCGACGGATCGTCGAGCGACCTCACGTTCTCGATCGATATGGGCAACGGCCCGATCCTTGGCGGGATCCTTGACCCGCCACAGGTATGTATCGCGCTCGATGCTGCACCGCCGTCGGGGGGTACGCCGTACGACCGGTTGCCCTCAACGTCATGCGTGAATGTGCGGCAAGGACATAGCTCAACGATCGGCCATTAGAGGAGGGTGCACATGAAAACACTCGCAAGCTTGATAGCCGTGATGGCGATGACTCTCGCATTCGGTCCGGCGCGCGCAGGAGACTCGACGGGGGCGCCGTGTTCGGACATCAGCGACAGCGATGCGTCGAGCCTCGTGTACCGGTCGTCCCAGGCGCCGGTGGTCGACGGCGTTCCCGCGACGATCCCAAGCGACCGCGTCGAGGTGACGATGGCGCTTGATTCTGCATCGTGTTCGGACGTGACCTACAACGTCTACGCGCTCGAGGAAGACACGCGCGTGATCGTTCTCGGGTCGGATTCCATGAAGGGGACGGGAGCGTTGTCGCTACCGTTCCGGTTCTCGGTGGCCATCCCCGCGTCGAGCGTGTGCGTGTATGGCACCACAGTTGCGTCGAATGGTTCGGTGCTCGATCGCGCGCCGGACGCGGGCTGCGTGTCGCTGACGCTCGACGGTCCGCCGTCGTATTTCTTCCACTGATCGGTTAGTCGGAAGGTTTCGCTGCACGCACGCCTTCCGAGGCACGCGCGCGGGCGTCTGCGGCGCGCACGCCGTCCCCGGCCGCATCCCATGCCGCCGCCGCAGCGTCGAGCGCTTCGGCCGCGCGCTCGGCTTCACCGATCTGGCCCCAGAGGGCAGCAGCACGTTCGGCGGACTCCGCGGCGCTCAGCGGCGAACCGTGTCGAAGATCAAGCGATGCAAGCGTTTGCAACGAGTCGGCGACGATCGGCGTGTGGCCGATGTTCTGGGCGAGCTCGAGGGCCGCGCGCGCGTACGTCGCCGCTTCGGCGTCATTGCCTTGCTGGATGAGCGCGGTCGCGAGGTTCGACGCGGCCGTGGCCCGGCCGGCCCCGTGACCGATGCGCTCGAACTCTTCGAGCGCTCGGCGCGCGTTGCGCGCGGCTTCTGCGAAGTTCCCGCGCTTCTCTTCGGCGACGCCCAGGTTGATGAGACACCCGCCGACTTCCTCGATGTTGCCGATCCGCCGTGCGATCTCGAGGCCGCGTCGCAACGACGATGCAGCGTGATCGAGGTCGCCGAGGTTTATGCAGATCGCACCGATAAGCCGAAGCGAGGTCGCGCCGCCGCGAAG
>JBHELL010000230.1:0-8806 GCA_046263075.1 Actinomycetota bacterium
CGCCGGGCGTGTACTTCTCGCGCGACCTCGACAAGACATCTGACAAGGAGCTGTTCAGCTGCAAGGTCATCCCAGGCCGCGGGGCGTGGCTCGAGTTCGAGGTCGACAAGCGAGACATCCTCGGTGTGCGCATCGACCGCAAGCGCCGTCAGAACGCGACCGTGCTGTTGCGCGCGCTCGGCTACACGAACGAAGAGACCCTTGCCCTCTTCGACGATGCGGAGTCGATCCGGCTCACGCTCGAGAAGGACCACATCCAAACAGCGGAAGACGCGCTGCTAGACATCTACAGGAAGCTCCGGCCGGGTGAGCCGCCGACGGTGGACTCGGCCCGTAACCTGCTCGAAGGCCTGTTCTTCAACCCGAAGCGATACGACCTCGCGAAGGTCGGCCGGTACAAGGTCGACAAGAAGCTCGGAAAGCTGACGGACACTGCGCGCAAGCAGCTCGACCGCGTGCGGGGCGCATTGCTCGAGGAGAAGCGAGGCCTCGTCTTCGCCGAGCCGTCCAAGACGATCCTCACCTACGAGGACATCGTCAAGACGATGCAGTACATGGTCAAGCTCCACGCAAGCGAAGCCGGCTACCAAGAGGACGACATCGATCACTTCGGCAACCGCCGGCTCCGGTCGGTCGGCGAGCTGATCCAGAACCAGGTTCGGATCGGGCTATCGCGCATGGAGAGGGTCGTTCGCGAACGCATGACGACCCAGGACGTCGAGGCGATCACGCCGCAGACGCTGATCAACATCCGCCCAGTCGTCGCGGCGATCAAAGAGTTCTTCGGCACGTCCCAGCTGTCGCAGTTCATGGACCAGACCAACTCGCTGTCGGTGCTGACCCACAAGCGGCGGCTCTCGGCCCTGGGTCCCGGCGGTCTCTCGCGTGAGCGGGCCGGCTTCGAGGTCCGCGACGTTCACCCGTCGCACTACGGCCGTATGTGTCCGATCGAGACGCCTGAGGGTCCGAACATCGGGCTCATCGGCAACCTCGCGACGTACGCGCGCATCAACGAGTTCGGCTTCGTCGAAACGCCGTACCGCAAAGTCGTGAACGGTGTGGTGACGCAGCAGATCGACTACGTCACGGCCGACGAAGAGGACAAGCACGTCATCGCCCAGGCAAACGAGCCGATGGACGGCAAGGGCACGCTCGTGAATGCGCGCGTCCTTTGCCGGAAGGCGGGAGGCGAGCTCGTCACGGTCCTCAACACCGAAGTCGACTACATGGACGTCGCGCCGCACCAGATCGTCTCGGTGTCGACTGCGTTGATCCCGTTCCTCGAGCACGACGATGCGAACCGCGCGCTGATGGGCGCGAACATGCAGCGTCAGGCCGTGCCGCTGATCCGCAGCGAGGCGCCTTTCGTCGGAACGGGGATCGAGTTCCGTTCCGCGGTCGACGCAGGTGACGTGGTGCTGGCCGAGAAGGCCGGCCTCGTCGACGAGGTGGACGGCAACCACATCGTGATCAAAGCGGACGACGGGACGAGCCAGTCCTACACGCTGCAGAAGTTCAAGCGATCGAACCAGGACACGTGCTTGAACCAGCGCCCCGTCGTCGACGAAGGGCAGCGCGTCGAAGAGGGACAGGTTCTCGCCGACGGCCCCTCGACCGAATGGGGCGAGCTTGCCCTCGGCCGGAACCTCCTCGTCGCGTTCATGCCGTGGGAGGGTCACAACTACGAAGACGCGATCATCGTGTCGGAGAAGCTCGTCAAGCAAGACCTTCTCACCTCGATCCACATCGAGGAGTACGAGGTGGACGCTCGCGACACGAAGCTCGGCGCAGAAGAGATCACGCGCGACATCCCGAATGTGGCAGACGAGGTCCTGAAGGATCTCGACGAGGAAGGCATCATCCGGATCGGCGCCGAGGTCAACCCGGGCGACGTGCTGGTCGGCAAAGTTACGCCGAAGGGCGAGACCGAGCTGACACCGGAAGAGCGTCTCCTGCGCGCGATCTTCGGCGAGAAGGCGCGTGAGGTACGCGACACGTCCCTCAAGGTTCCGCACGGTCAGACGGGAACCGTCATCGGCGTCCACAAGTTCTCACGCGAGATGGGCGACGAGCTCGCCCCCGGCGTCAACGAGCTCGTCCGGGTCTACGTGGCGCAGAAGCGCAAGATCTCCGAAGGGGACAAGCTCGCCGGTCGCCACGGGAACAAAGGTGTCATCGCGAAGACGCTGCCGGAAGAGGACATGCCGTTCCTCGAAGACGGCACTCCCGTCGAAGTCATCCTGAATCCGCTCGGCGTGCCGAGCCGTATGAACCTCGGTCAGGTCCTCGAAACCCACCTCGGGTGGGCGGCGTCGCGTGGATGGACGTTCCCGTCCGAGCCGGAATGGATGGCGCGATGCGGCTGGGATGAGTCGAAGAGCTCGGTCAAAGGTCCGGTCAACTTCGCGAGCCCCGTGTTCGACGGCGCGCGCGACGCGGAGATCGAGGATCTGCTCGAGCATTCGAACCCGAACCAGGATGGGATCCGTCTCGTCGGTCCGGATGGGAAGGCTCGCTTGTTCGACGGCCGCACCGGCGAGCCGTTCGAGAAGCCGGTCACCGTCGGCTACATCTACATCTTGAAGCTGCACCATCTGGTGGACGACAAGATCCACGCGCGTTCCACCGGGCCGTACTCGATGATCACGCAGCAGCCGCTCGGCGGGAAGGCGCAGTTCGGCGGCCAGCGATTCGGCGAGATGGAAGTGTGGGCGCTCGAAGCGTACGGCGCTGCATATGCGCTTCAGGAGCTCCTCACGATCAAGTCGGACGACGTTATGGGTCGCGTCAAGGTCTACGAGGCGATCGTGAAGGGCGAGAACATCCCCGAGCCGGGCATCCCCGAGTCGTTCAAGGTCCTCATCAAGGAGATGCAGTCGCTCTGCTTGAACGTGGATGTGCTGTCGGCGGAGGGCAAAGAGATCGAGATGCGCGACTCCGATGAAGACGTCTTCCGTGCGGCGGAAGAGCTCGGCATCGACCTGTCGCGCCGTGAACCGTCCAGCGTGGACGTGGAGGGGTAATCGTGCTCGACGTCACGTACTTCGACGAGCTCCGCATCGGCCTCGCCACCGCGGATCAGATCCGCATGTGGTCGAACGGCGAGGTGAAGAAGCCGGAGACGATCAACTACCGAACGCTCAAGCCGGAGAAGGACGGGCTCTTCTGCGAGAAGATCTTCGGTCCGACCCGCGACTGGGAGTGCTACTGCGGGAAGTACAAGCGCGTCCGCTTCAAGGGCATCATCTGCGAGCGTTGTGGCGTCGAGGTCACGCGCTCGAAGGTTCGCCGTGAGCGGATGGGCCACATCGAGCTCGCCGCGCCGGTCACGCACATCTGGTACTTCAAAGGCGTACCCTCCCGGCTCGGGTACTTGCTCGACATCGCGCCGAAGGATCTCGAGAAGGTCATCTATTTCGCCTCCTACATGATCACGCGCGTCGACGACGAGCGCCGCCACAAGGATCTTCCGAAGATCGACAAGGAGATCGCGGAAGAGAAGAACGAGATGATGGTCGCGCGCGACAAGCGCGTCGAAGCGAAACAGAAGGACGTCGAGAAGCGCCTTAAGGATCTCGAGAAAGAAGGCGCCAAGAGCGCAACCCTCAAGGCCGAGCAGAACCGCTCGGACAAAGAGGTCAAGCAGATCCACGACCAGACGGACAAGCGCATCGCGCAACTCGACGAGGTTGTCGATCTATTCAAGGCATTGAAGCCGAAGCTCCTCGTCCACGACGAGATGCTGTACCGGGATCTGAAGGACCGGTTCGGCGACTACTTCCAAGGTTCGATGGGCGCCGAGGCGATCAAAGACTTGCTGGCGCAGATAGACGTGCGCGAAGAAGGGGAAGGCCTCCGCACCCAGATCCGCGAAGGCAAGGGCCAGAAGAAGGCGCGTGCGATCAAGCGCTTGAAGGTGATGAACGCGTTCGTCAACTCGAAGAACTCTCCTTCGGGGATGGTTCTCGACTGCGTCCCCGTCATCCCGCCCGACCTGCGCCCGATGGTGCAGCTCGACGGCGGACGGTTCGCGACGAGCGACCTCAACGATCTCTATCGCCGCGTGATCAACCGCAACAACCGGCTGAAGCGGCTGCTCGACCTCGGCGCGCCCGAGATCATCGTGAACAACGAGAAGCGCATGCTGCAGGAAGCCGTCGACGCGTTGTTCGACAACGGCCGTCGCGGCCGTCCGGTGACCGGCCCCGGCAACCGTCCGCTGAAGTCGCTGTCGGACATGTTGAAGGGCAAGCAAGGCCGGTTCCGTCAGAACCTGCTCGGCAAGCGCGTCGACTACTCCGGCCGCTCGGTGATCGTCGTCGGTCCCGAGCTGAAGCTGCACCAGTGCGGCCTGCCGAAGCAGATGGCGCTCGAGCTGTTCAAGCCGTTCGTCATGAAGCGGCTCGTCGATCTCGGGCATGCGCAGAACATCAAGTCGGCCAAACGCATGGTCGAGCGCGCGCGTCCCGTGGTTTGGGATGTCCTCGAAGAGGTCATCCGCGAGCACGCGGTGCTTCTGAACCGCGCACCGACGCTGCACCGTCTCGGTATCCAAGCATTCGAGCCGATCCTCGTCGAAGGTAAGGCGATCCAGATCCACCCCCTCGTGTGCACTGCGTTCAACGCGGACTTCGACGGGGACCAGATGGCGGTGCACTTGCCGCTGTCCGCCGAAGCCCAGGCAGAAGCGCGCATCTTGATGCTTTCGGCGAACAACATCTTGTCGCCGGCGCACGGTCGTCCGATCGCGGTGCCGACACAGGACATGGTGCTCGGCATCTACTACCTGACCTACGAGCAGGAAGGCGCGAAGGGCGAAGGCATGACGTTCGGCTCGCCGGCCGAAGCCATCATGGCACTCGACTTCGATGCGGTTCACCTCCAAGCCAAGGTCAAGGTGCGCTGGCCGGAGAAGAACGTGCCGTGGGCGTTCGAGATGAATGAAGATGGTGAGCGTGTTCCGAAGCCGTTCGAAACGACGGTCGGACGCGTCATCTTCAACGAAGCGCTGCCGCCCGAGTACGCATTCAAGAACCAGACCATCCACAAGAAAGAGATCGGCGAGATCATCGACGAGTGTGTCGACCAGTACGACAAGCTCACCGTCGGCGAGATCCTCGACCGGTTCAAGGCGCTCGGGTTCCACTATGCGACGCGCGCCGGTGTGACGGTCGCCGTCGCCGACGTCGTGACTCCGGCGGAAAAGCCAGAGATCCTCGCCCGTCACGAGAAGGACGCGGACCGCATCGACGATCTTCACCGTAAGGGTGTCATCACAGAAGAAGAGCGTCGCCAGGAACTGATCGAGATCTGGACGAAGGCAGTCGACGAGGTGACGAACGCGATGGAACGCGCGTTCGAGCCGCTCAACCCGATCAACATGATGTCGGCCTCGGGCGCGCGTGGAACGCTCACGCAGATCAAGCAGATCGCCGCGATGCGCGGGCTCGTCGCGAACCCCAAGGGTGACATCATCCCGCGTCCGATCCGCTCGAACTTCCGCGAAGGTCTGTCGGTGCTCGAGTACTTCATCTCGACACACGGCGCGCGCAAAGGTCTCGCAGACACCGCGCTCCGCACGGCGGACTCCGGCTACCTGACGCGACGTCTCGTCGACGTCGCGCAGGACGTCATCATCCGTGAGCCCGATTGTGGCACCGAGCGCGGGATCCATCTCAAGGTGACCGTGGTTGATCCGCGCACGGGCGAACGTCAACCGGCGTCGCAGCTCGATTCCAAGCTGTTCGGTCGGGTGCTCGCGGAAGCGGTGAAGGTCAAAGGCGACGACGGCAAGACGCACACGCTCCTGAAGGCCGGCGATGAGATCACCGATCGCGAGAAGGATGACCTCGTCGACGCAGGTGTCGACGATGTCGTGCTGCGTTCGGTGCTGACGTGCGACTCGAAGGTCGGTGTATGCGCCGCGTGTTACGGGCGAAACCTCGCAACCGGTCGCGGCGTCGAGGTCGGCGAAGCGGTCGGCATCATCGCAGCGCAGTCCATCGGCGAGCCGGGGACGCAGCTGACCATGCGCACATTCCACACCGGTGGTGTCGCAGGCGCGGACATCACCCACGGTCTGCCGCGCGTGACGGAGCTCTTCGAAGCGCGCAAGCCGAAGGGCGAAGCGCAGATCGCCGAGCTGAGCGGAACCATCGAGATCGCTGAAGGCGACAAGGCACGCGAGATCAAGATCACCTCGGAAGACGGCAAGGAAGAGGTGACGTACAAGGTGCCGCGGCGCGCGCGGTTGCGCGTCGAGAACGGCTCGAAGGTCGAGGTCGGCGATCAGCTGACTGAAGGCTCGGTCAACCCGCACGAGATCCTTCGCATCCTCGGGCCGCGCGCGGTGCAGCTGCACATCGTCGGTGAGATCCAGCAGGTGTACCACTCCCAAGGTGTGCCGATCCACGACAAGCACATCGAGCTCATCGTGCGCCAGATGCTTCGCCGCGTGAACGTGGTCGAAGCCGGCGACACCGAGTTCCTGCCGGGGCAATTCGTCGAGCGCAAGGCATTCGAGGAAGTGGCTCGACGCGTCGTGGAAGAAGGCGGCGAGCCGGCCACCGCGCGACCGGTGTTGATGGGGATCACGAAGGCGTCGCTCGCGACGGACTCGTGGTTGTCTGCGGCGTCCTTCCAGGAGACCACGCGCGTGCTCACCGACGCGGCGATCTCGGGCAAGAGCGACTCATTGCTCGGGCTGAAGGAGAACGTGATCATCGGCAAGCTCATCCCTGCCGGAACCGGGATGTCGCGGTATCGCACGATCCGCGTCGAGCCGACCGAGATGCCTGAGCGTCTGTACGCGGTGCAGGAAGATGAAAGCCCGCTGCTCGACGCTCCGCTGCGTCCGGTCGAGATCCCACTGCCTCCGCAGTTCCAGGAGCAGGCAGTCGGCGGTGACGGGTTCGGCGGCGGCGGTTTCGGCGCCGATGGGTCGAGCGACCAACCCGAGAGCGGCGACGGCAGCACCGGAACCGAAGGCGAGTAAGACTGAAATGAGGGCGGCCGGGACTCCCGGACCGCCCTCTCTTTATTCGCTCAGGCGTCAAGAAAGTCTTGACGGGTCGGTAGGCGTCAATGTAGGCTTGACGCATGACACCGGCACCCATCCCTGAAGAGCTCGCCGAGGCGCTCGAGCACGCGCGCGACGAGTCGAAGCCCACTCTGGATCGGATGGCGGCGGCTGCGGCCGCGCGCGACATGCTCGAGGGCTGGCTTCAGCAGATCGCCTGGCACGCGCGCCAGGAAGGCCACTCCTGGGCCCAGGTCGGCTCGCGTCTGGGAACCTCCAAACAGGCCGCCCATCAACGGTTCGGCAAAAGGATCGTCGTACGAGGGGAGCACCATGTGGACCAAGGCGTTCACAAGATCGGCGTGGAAGGCGACGCACACGAAGAGATCGGCGAGCTACACGAGGCCATCCAGAAGGTGCTGCACAAGCACACACCCAACGCCGGCGACGAGATCGAGATCCGTCACGGCGGAGACGGCGGCGAGCGCACGGTCGAGGTCAGAGTGCGCAAGCAGAAGCGAGACTGAGCGGTCCAAGCCCTTCTCCGTGCTCACGGGCCGTTTGTAGCAGCGGACCGCGTTGACAGTGTGCTGTTTCGACGGGTAGCCTTGCCCTTCGTGTCCGAGCTAGGGCGTGGCTCGGGCCGTCCGCGACGAGCCAACCAATCCCGTTCCGGAAACGACTGCGCCCACGAACGACCAGGAGAAACAGGTTGCCGACGATCCAGCAGCTCGTCAGACATGGCCGCAAGCAGAAGCGGTCGAAGACGAAGACGCCCGCGTTGAAGGGTTCGCCCCAGCGCCGAGGTGTCTGCACGCGCGTCTTCACCATGACGCCGAAGAAACCGAACTCGGCGCTCCGGAAGGTCGCGCGCGTTCGTCTGACGGGTGGCTCCGAGGTGAACGCCTACATCCCGGGCGTCGGCCACAACTTGCAGGAACACTCGATCGTGCTTGTTCGTGGCGGTCGCGTGAAGGACCTTCCTGGTGTTCGCTACAAGATCGTGCGCGCCGCGCTCGACACCGCCGGTGTCCGCGACCGCAAGCAAGCTCGCTCGAAGTACGGCGCGAAGCGCAGCGCCTGATCGGTTCGCGGGCGCCGGGCAAACGGCTCGGGCCCGCTCCTGTGTGTAAAGGGAAGAGAAGATGCCTCGGAAAGGTTCTGTCGGAAAGCGCGAGATCGTTCCCGATCCCGTCTACGGCAGCGTGCTCGTCACTCAGCTGATCAACAAGGTGCTCGAGCGAGGCAAGCGCGGCACGGCTGAGCGTATCGTGTACACGGCGCTCGACCGGCTGAAGGACAGAACCGGGAACGACCAAGTAACAGCGCTGAAGCGCGCGGTCGATAACGTCAAGCCGCAGCTCGAAGTTCGCAGCCGTCGCGTCGGCGGCGCGACCTACCAAGTTCCGGTCGAAGTGCCGGGACGACGGGCGACGACGCTCGCGCTTCGCTGGCTCATCCAGAACAGCCGCTCGCGCAAGGAGAAGTCGATGGCGGACCGGCTGGCCGCCGAGTTGATCGACGCGACGAACAATTCGGGCTCGTCGGTCAAGCGCAAGGAAGACCTGCACAAGATGGCCGAGTCGAACAAAGCCTTCGCGCATTACCGTTGGTGACGCGATGGCGGTGGAGAAGATGGCAGTCGAGACGAGCAAGCACGGTGGCAAGGAGAAGGATCTCGTGATCCGCGAGTATCCGCTTGCTCGCACGCGCAACATCGGCATCATGGCGCACATCGACGCCGGCAAGACGACCACCACGGAGCGGATCCTCTATTACACCGGGCGC
>JBHELL010000231.1:0-7259 GCA_046263075.1 Actinomycetota bacterium
GCCGCGCGGCGAGCGTCGCGCGCAACGTCAGCGTCCCGCTTCCTCGCTTGACGTCGAGCGTCACCGTGTCGCCTGCGTCCTTCTCGAGGATCAACGCGATCAACGCGTCCATCGACGTGACCTTCTGTCCGTCGATCCCGACGACGATGTCGCCGGACTTCACACCCGCGCGGTCTGCCGGTCCGGCGGGCTGCACGCTTTCGATCAACGCGCCGCCGTCGTCTGGAACGCTCGACCCCTGCAAACCGAGCTTCGGAAGCGTCGCGTGTCCCGTCGCGATGATCTGGTCCGCGACCTTGCGAACGAGGTCGATCGGGATCGCGAACCCGACGCCTTCGCCGCCGCCGCTCACCGATGCGATGGATTGGTTGATCCCGATGACTTCGCCGCGCGCGTCGGCGAGCGCGCCGCCGGAGTTGCCCGGGTTGATCGGCGCATCCGTCTGGATCAGGTCGGGCGCGCCCTGCGACGCGGCGAGCTCGTTGCGATGGAGCGCGCTGATGACACCGGCCGTCACGGTGGAGCTGAGACCGAACGGGCTCCCGATGGCCACGGCGAGGTCACCGACCTCCAGATCGCGCGTCGAGCCGAACGTTGCAGCCGGCAATCCCGTCTTCGTCACGCGGATGACGGCGATGTCCACGACCGGTGCGGCGCTTCCGACGACCGTCGCGTCGAGCCGCTCGCCGGTCGAAAGGCTCACCCGAACGGTCGCCGCATCGTGCACGACGTGATCGTTGGTAACGATGAACCCTTGGTTGCTGTACACGACGCCGGATCCGACGGCCTGGTCGCCTCCGTTCGTCTGCACGTCGATGCGAACGACGCTCGGCAGCACGGCGCGCGCGACCTGCGCGACGGCCGTGAGCGGCTCGGCGCCCGGAGACGACACCGGCGGTTTGACGATGTTGACGCCCGCGGTCCCGCCGTTGCTGATGTAGCCGTGATCCAGCGCGTACCACGTGCCGGCGATGCCGCCTGCAGCACCGAGCGCGACCGCAAGAAGCCACACGAGGAATGAACGGAAACGATGCGTGCCCGGCTTCTCGACGACGATATCGTCCTGCGGCGGCGTCCAGAACGCGTCGTAGGCGCGCGGCGCTTCGGGAGCTTCGATCGGATCGATCGTGAAGGTGTCGAACTCGTCGGCGCCGAGCTCGCTCGTCTCCCTGTCGCCGGGCTGCAGCTCGGTCGGCTCCTCGGGAAGCGATCCGGTCTCGTGCGTCGCCTCGGGCTCTTCCATGCCGGTAATCCTACGCAGCCCTCAGAAGAATCGGACCTTGGCTGCGAACTCCCCCGCCACGGCCATGATCACACCGAGATAGAACAAGCCGGTCGCCGACTGCATGGAGTCTTCCTTGATGAGCGCGCGGATGAAGGATCCGATCAACGCGCAGAGCGCCATCATGCCGACCGCGATCGAAACGGTGAGCACCCCGACGCCGAGCAGCGGCGAGAGATCGCTGCGCGCGACTCCTGCGCCGGTGCCGCCGAGCAGAACGGCGGCGGCCGCGGCGGCGCAGCCCGCGAGAAAGAGATAGTTGATGCGCTCGAGCGGTGCCTTTGCCGCCTTGCGGTCGACGAGGTGCCAGTGCCCGAGCAAGAGGCCGTCGACCACGGCGCCCATGACGAGCGCGCCTGCGAGCAGCTGGAACGCCGCAACGAAGGCGCTGCGTGGGACGGCATCGTTCGCCGAGAGCACGATGAAGGCTGCGACGCCCACGGGCGAAGAGGCCATGCCGACGAGCCGGCTCGGCGAGCGCGCGCCCGCCCAGAGCAAGAGCTGCCACACGACCGCCGATGCAGCGAAGGCTGCAAGCAAGATCGTGGCCCGCGTGTCCGCACCACGGAGCGGCGCGCGCGCGGCGAGCCACGCGAAGACCGCGCACGCGGCGAGCACTCCACCGGCGAGCTTGAAGAAAGCGTCGCGCACGTTCCCCCATGCCGGGACGAGCCACAGCACGGCGATGCCGCCGACGGCTATCTCCGCCAGGACGAGCGCGAACACGATCGCCGGTCCGCCGATCTGGGAGGTTGCGCTTGCGAGGATCATTCGACGCGCGTGTGCGCGCGCGGCATTCTAGCGGCCGATGACGGCTCTTTCTGCGGGGCTCACCGGCGAGGCACGTCGCATCGTCACGCACGATCTCACGGCGGCCGCACTCGGCTCCGGCGACGTGCAGGTCTTCGGCACGCCCGCGTTGCTCGCGCTCATCGAAGAGGCGGCCGTCGCATCGTTGCACGGCGCGCTCGACGAAGGGATGACGAGCGTCGGCGCGTCGGTGACGCTCGAGCACCTCGCGCCCTCGCACGTCGGGAACGAGGTGCGCGCGATCGCACGGCTCGTCGCCGTCGACGGGAAGCGGTTGTCGTTCGAATGCGAGGCGTACGACGGCGACACGTTGATCGGGCGCGCCTCGCACGTTCGGGTCGTCGTTGCGCGCGCGCGGTTCGAGCGTTGACCACGCACCTCGCCGTCGCGCGCGCGCCGTTGCGGCCGGCCGGCTGACTACTTCTTCGCCGGCGCTTTCTTCCGCGCGCGCGCGCCGCTCGTCGAGCCGTTCCGAGACACCGCCGTGCCGGCTTCGCCGAGCAGGTACTCGACGAGCGTGCGCACGCCGACCCCGGTCGCGCCCTTCGGCACCTCGAACCGATCCGCGTCGGACTTCGCGGGACCCGCGATATCAAGGTGGATCCACGGCGTATCGCCGGCGAACTCCTTGAGGAACAACCCGGCAACGATCGCGCCCCCGCCGACGTTCCGGTTCGAGATGTTGCGCAGATCGGCGATCTCGCTCTCGATCACGTCGCGGTACCCCTTGAACAACGGCAGCTCCCAGGCCGGCTCGCCGGCACGCTCTGCCGCGTCCACCATCTTGCGCGTCTCTTCGCGCGGCTCGCCGATCACGCCGAACATGTGGTGGCCGACCGCGATCATCATGGCTCCGGTCAACGTGGCGATGTCGATCACGACGTCGGCGCCGTGCTCCTTCGCGAGCACGATGCCGTCGGCCATCACGAGCCGTCCCTCGGCGTCGGTGTTCCCGATCTCCACCGTCTTCCCGCCGTACTGCGTGATCACATCGCCCGGCTTCAGCGCGCGCCCGCCGGGCATGTTCTCGGCCGAGCAGATGTACGCGCGCACGTTCACCTTCGGCTTGAGCTTCGAGATCGTGAGCATCGTGCCGAGCACCGCGGCACCGCCGCCCATGTCCATCTTCATCCAATCGAGCCCGTCCGACGGCTTCAGGTTGATCCCGCCGGAGTCGAACGTGATGCCCTTGCCGACGAGCGCGACCGTTCGTTTCGCCCCCGTCGCGTCGTAGCGAAGCTCGATCATGCGCGGGGGATTCACGGAACCCGCGCCGACGCCGAGCAACCCGCCGAACTTGCGCGCCTTCAGCTGCTTCTCGTCGAGCACCGTGATCTTCAGCCCGTTCTTCGCAACGGCTCGAGCCTCCGCTGCGAACGTCTCGGGTGTCAGGTCGCCGGCCGGTGTGTTCACGAGATCGCGCGCCAGCGCCGTTCCTTCTGCCACCGCTTGCGCGCGCGCGACGCGCTCCTTGAGCGCCTTCGCATCGACACCGCCTGCGAATGTCACGGACGAGATGCGGTTGGGCTTGTTCGTCTGCTCGGCTTTGTAGCGCTCGAAGCGGTACGAGGCCAGCAGGACGCCTTCCGCGAACGCGCCGGCCGCGTCGCCGGCCGGCGCGTCGATGCCCGAAGGGATCGTCGTCGCGACGCTGCGCGCGCCGCCCGCTTTGCGCGCGACGGTCGCCCCGGCCTTCCGCGCGACCGAAACATCGGCCTCTCCCTCGTTGCCGAGCCCGACGAACAGCACTTGCTTCGCCGGGATCTTCCCGAGCGTCGGCGCCGCGATCACTTCGCCGAGCTTGCCCTTGAATTCCTTGCCGAGCAGCGGCGACTGCGCGACCAGATCCTTCAGCGACACGCCGAGCGCGCGCTCCAGCTCGGCGGCGTCGTACCCGGGCACCGGACCTTCGAACACCGGCACCGCGAGAACGTCGCACGCGATCGACGCCGCACGTTCGGACGAAACTTTGAATTGGATGGACATCGACTACCCCCGGCTCTCTCTCCGGCCAGCATAATGCGCGCCCCTCGCGGGCTCCACGCCGACGTGACAGCTTCGGTCCTTGGGTGGGAGGATTGCGCCGGAGGTGGACGATGACGATACGCATGGACGTGTACTACAGAGCGCCTCAGGATCCAGACGCATTCGAGAAGCGCTACATCGAGGGGCATCTTCCGCTGATCGGCAAGTACGAGAAGATCAAGAGCTTCACGTTCGGGAAGGTGACCCGCGTTCTGCAGGGCGATTACCCGTACGCGTACCAGTTCACGGGCACGTGGGCGAGCAAGGACGACTGCAAAGCCGATCTCTCGAGCCGGCAAGCGAAGACGGCGACCGAAGACGCCCAGCAGTTCGCGACGCAAGGGTTCGACGTCGTCGTGTTCGAGGAGCTTGCTTGATGTCCGACGTCGTTCGGTACGAACAGAGCGGTTCGATCGTCACGATCACGATGAACCGCCCCGACCAGCTCAACGCGTTGAACGACGAGCTGTCGCTCGGCGTCGCCGAAGGTCTCGAGCGTGCAGCGAGCGACGCCGGAGTCCGCTGCGTCGTGCTGCAAGGCGCGGGGCGCGCGTTCTCGTCGGGCGCGGATCTGTCGCAGCTCGAGCCTGCATATCGGGCCGGCGAGAAGGTCGACCTCGCGATCTGGTTGCGCGAGCGATACCACAAGGTGATCCTTCCGATCGTCTCCATGGAGAAGCCGGTGATCGCGGCTGTCAACGGGGTCGCCGCGGGCGCGGGATGCTCGATCGCGCTCGCGTGCGATTTCCGCATCGCGAGCGACAAAGCGAAGTTCTTCCAAGCGTTCATCAAGGTCGGTCTCGTTGCCGACTCGGGGGCGAACTACTTCTTGCCGCGGCTCGTCGGGTTCGCGAAGGCCATGGAGCTGGCGTTGCTCGGTGACGTTATCGATGCGGAGACGGCGTTGCGGTACGGCCTCGTCACGAGGGTCGCGCCGCACGACGAGCTCGACAAGCAGGTCGCGGCGTTCGCCGAACAGTTGGCGGCCGGACCGACGAACGCGTTCGGTGCGTCGAAGCGCGCGCTTCACTTCGGCGCGCTGCACGATCTTGCGTCGACGCTCGAGGTCGAAGCCGAGCTGCAGTCGGTGATGGGGATGACCGAGGATCATCGCGAAGGCGTGATGGCTTTCCTCGAGAAGCGCGCGCCGAACTTCCGCGGCGAGTGAGTCGCTAGCGGGTGTAGATAACCGTGTAGCTCGTCCCGTTCACTGTCGTCGTGACGGTGACGTTGCCGGTCGAGCCGGCGGAGACGGCTTGGCTCTCCCACCGCTGGCGCGTCGGGTTCTGCGTCCACGTCAGGGTGTGCGGCGTCGAGCCGATCCACATGGTTCCGGCGTACGGAGCGGACGACGCGGACTCGAACGAGACCGCCGCCCAGACCTGTGGTGCACCGGGAAGGATCTTGTTGGTGTTCGGCTGGCCGGGCGCCGTGCAGCCGACCTCACCGGGGTTGGCCCCCACGATCTTGTCGTCCATGTAGGTCACCGAGGCCGAGCCGGCGACGACGAAGACCGGCGTGCACTGCGTCCCCGCCCTCGCAGAGGAGAATGACAAGACGGCCGCCATGACGGCCACGGCCGCGAGCGCGCGCGTCGAACGATCCATCGTCATCTCCCCCCTAAGATTCGGCACCTTGTGGGTCCTTCCTCTCAGAAGGGGTGAACGAGGCAAACCTTCGGGCGTTCTGGCCGTGTACGATTTCGGCATGACCGGGTACGAGGAGCGCACCGCGGCCTTCAAGAGCCGCATCGATGCAGGTGAGAAGGTCGAAGCCGCCGATTGGATGCCCGACTCTTACCGGGAGGCGGCCCTCAAATTCATCGAGATGCACGCCAACTCGGAGATCATGGGGGCCTTGCCGGAGCGGGAATGGATCCCGCGCGCGCCCTCCCTCCGCCGGAAGCTCTCGCTGACGGCCAAGGTCCAGGACGAGGTCGGCCACGCGCAGATCCTGTACCGGATCGCCGAGGACCTCGGCAAGAGCCGTGAAGCGATGTTCGAAGACCTGATCCACGGCCGCACGAAGTTCCACAACGTCTTCCACTACCCGACGGCATCCTGGGGCGACGTCGCCGTGATCGGCTGGCTGATCGACGGGGCGGCGCTCGTGACCCAGCGCGCGCTGCTCGACTCGTCGTATATGCCATACGTGCGCGCGATGCGACGGATCTGCGCGGAAGAGTCGCTTCACCTTCGCCACGGCGAGGATCTCGTGCTCGAGCTCGCGTCGGGGACGGAGGCGCAACGCGCGATGTTCCAGGACGCGGTGAACCGTTGGTGGCGCGCGATCATGCACTTCTACGGGCCGCCGTCCGATCCTTCGAAGGACGTGCTGCTGTACTGGCGCATCAAGACGAAGTCGAATGAAGAGCTGCGCCAGGAGTTCTTCTCGACGTACGTGCCGAAGATGTGGGACCTCGGGTTCACCGTCCCCGATCCTGCGCTCGCATGGAACGAGGCGCGCAGCGAATGGGACTGGGGCGACCCGTCGTGGGTGGACTGGGACGAGTTCTGGCGTGTCGTGCGCGGCAACGGGCCGATGACGTCGATCCGCTTGTCGTGGCGACGGGCCGTATGGGAGAACCACGCGTGGCTCCGCGACGTCTTCGCCGGCATGCCGCGCGCGGTTGCCTGACGCACGCATGAGCGACATCGTCGAGCGCATGCGACGGCGCGCGAGCGCCGAGGAGTTCGAAGAGATCCGTTCGCTCTGGATCGCGCACTCGAAAGCAGAAGAGCGCACGATCTCGACGGTCTGATCGCGACCCTATCGCCGGACTGCGTCTACGACTTCCCGTGGAGCGGCCATCGATGGGAAGGCCATGACGGCGCGCGCCGCTTCTACACCGAGCTGCTGGCCGCGTTCCCCGACATCGACTTCGACCTGCAGGACATCGTCATCGGTCCGCAGGGCGTCTACGAGTACGCACGCGTGACGGGGACGCACGCGGCGCCGTGGCTCGGCGTCGAGCCCGACGCCGCGCGCAAGGAATGGTTCAACGCGATCCTGTTCCCGTGGGACCCGGCGTCGCGACGGTTCAAAGGTGAGCGCGTCTACGGCTCGCCGCGCGCGCCGGGAGTGATCAGCGCCTTCAAGGAGGATTCGTGCTCACGTTGATCGCCGAAGCACCGCTAACGAC
>JBHELL010000232.1:0-2862 GCA_046263075.1 Actinomycetota bacterium
CACCGCGTGATCCCCGACTTCATGGTCCAAGCGGGAGACCCGACCGGAACAGGTCGCGGCGGTCCCGGCTACCGGTTCGAAGACGAGGTCAAAGGTGGCCCGTCGTTCGACAAAGCCGGCTACCTCGCGATGGCGAACGCAGGACCGAACACGAACGGCTCGCAGTTCTTCATCACCGAAGCAGCGACGCCGTGGCTCGACGGCAAACACACGATCTTCGGTGTCGTCGAGTCGGGCATGGACGTGGTCAATCAGATCGCGCGCGTCCCGCGTGACGGCCAAGACAAGCCGCGCGAAGACGTCGTGTTGCGATCGATCGAGATCAGCGACGACTAAGCGCGCGCGCGTTCGATGAATTCCGCAGCGAGGTCGTAGCGGCCGAACGGCGGGATGAGGTACAGGCCGGCGCTCGATGCTTCGACCGCCGATGCGAGCTCGACGGCGATCGATAGTCCTTCTTCGCGTTCGTTCGACGCCGATGCGATGCGCTTGCGGATCGCGTCGGGGATATCGATCCCCGGCACCTCGTTGTGCAAGAACTCCGCGTGCCGGCGGGACACGAGCGGCAGCACGCCGGCGAGGATCGGAAGCTCGAGCTTCCCGAACGACGATTCGTACACCGACCGGAATGTGTCGAGCCGCGCGGGATCGAAGACGGCTTGCGTAAGCGCATAGTCGGCGCCGGCGGCGATCTTGCGCGCGGCGTTGCGCGCCTCACGAACCAGGTCGGCAGCATTGACGTTCAGGGCGCACCCGACCAGGAACGACGTCGGGTCCCCGATCGAAGACCCGGCGCGGTCCTGTCCCGCGTTGAGCGATCCTTTGATGAGCGCGATCAATCCCGACGGTGTGACGTCCGCGAGATCCGCGGCCTCGGGGAAATCGCCGATGCGCGTCGAGTCGCCGAGCACCGCGAAGATGTTGCGGATCCCGAGCGCGTACGCGGCGAGGAGGTCGGACTGGATACGCAAGAGGTTCCGTCCGCGCGTCGGGAAGTGAAGGATGCTCTCGATGCCGGCTTCGTCTTGCACGAGGTGACACGCCGCCCAGGGACTCATCCGCATGCGCGCCATCGGCGAGTCCGCGATGTCGATCGCGTCCGCACCGGCATCGCGGATCGTGTGCGCGGCCGCCACGAGACGCGCCGCAGAGAAGCCGCGCGGCGGATCCATCTCGACCGTGATGACGCGCCGTCCCGACGACAGCGCGCGCGCGAACGCGCTCTCGGCCGGGACCGGCTCGGCGCGGACGTCGCTCGGCTCGGCGTAAGTCTCATCGGACACGTCGAGCCGCACGGCGGGTTCGGCCAGCGCGGAGACGATCGCACGGATGTGCGCAGGCTCGGTTCCGCAACAACCGCCGATAACCGCGCACCCGGCGGCGGCGAAGCGCGCGGCGTACTCCGCGAAGTATTCGGGGGTCGCGCTGTACAGGATCCGTCCGCCGAGCCGCTGCGGCGACCCTGCGTTCGGCTGTGCGATGAGCGGCAAGCCGTTCGCGTACGGCTTCATCGCGAGCACGAGCCGCAGCACCTGCTCGGGTCCCTCGGAGCAGTTGACGCCGATCGCGTCTACGCCCGCAGCGACGAGCCGTTCCGCCGCGTACCGCGCGGTCTCCCCCAGCAACGTCCGGTCGTCGCGGGTGAACGTCATCGTCGCGATGACGGGCAGGTCCGTCACGTCGCGCGCGGCGCGCGCGGCCTGTTCGATCTCCGCAACGTCCGAGTGCGTTTCGAGCAGGATGAGATCCGCGCCTCCCTCGGCGAGCGCCTCGATCTGCTCCGCGAAGGCCGCGCGCGCGTCCTCGGCCGAGACGCGGCCGTAGGGCGCGAGCCGGACCCCGAGCGGCCCGACGGAGCCGGCGATGATGCGCGCGCCGGCTTCGCGGGCGCGCGCAATGCCCGCGACGTTTATCTCGCGCACACGATCCAACAGATCGTGTGCGGCGAGCTTGTACCGGTTGGCGCCGAACGTGTTCGTCTCGATGATCGCCGCGCCCGCCTCGACGAAGGACGTATGCACCTCGCGCACGAGATCGCGGTCGGAAACGTTCAGCCAGTCGAAGCACGCATCGGGCCGCGCGCCCCGCGCCACGAGGCTCGTTCCCGTCCCACCGTCGGCAACGACGGGGCCGCCTTCGAGCAAGGCGGCCAGCGCGCGCCGGTCGGATGACATCGGCAGTAGCGTATGCCCTTGCGGGACGAACCGCGCGAAGTTCCCGCCTTCCGTAGATCAGCGTGGACACAAAGACCTATAAGAAATGCCCCGCCGGATCTGTATAGTCGGAAGCGACCGCGGACGACACGATCACTATGAACCTGCCGACGATGCGCACGGTACTCGTTGTGGACGACCAGCCTGATATTCGGCTGATGTGCCGCGTCAACCTCGCGCTGGAAGGCTACGACGTCATCGAAGCGACCGACGGTGAAACAGGTCTTCGAGCGATCAGCGAACACAAGCCTGATCTCGTGTTGCTCGACGTGATGATGCCGAGGCTCGACGGGTGGGACGTGTTGCGGTCCCTGAAGGCGGACCCGGGGACCGCGGATATCCCGGTCGTCGTGCTGACCGCGCGCGTGCAACGCGAAGACGAGATCAAAGGCTGGCAGCTCGGCGCTTCGGACTACCTCGCGAAGCCGTTCAATCCGTCGACGCTATGCGAAGTCGTACGTCGAGCCGTGACACGGACCGGCGACGACGAGCGGCGCAAACACGCGCTGGAGAAGCTGACGATCATCTAGCGCTGTTTCGCGCTCTTGAAGCTGGAGACGATGGTGCCGCAGATCCCACGTTGCGACGGATCCGGCGCGTCGCAGTGGACTTCGCTCGGATGGACGTAGTCGTAGAACCGATACGTCTG
>JBHELL010000233.1:0-4402 GCA_046263075.1 Actinomycetota bacterium
CGCGAGCAAGTACACCGCGTACGACTGCGAGCCCCCGCCGTACTCCTCGGGATAGGACAGGCCGAGCAGGCCCGCCTTGCCGACGGCATCGAACGCCTCCCGGGGGAATCGGGACGTACGCTCCCACTCGCTCGCATAGGGGGCGACCTCGCACGACGCGACTTCGCGCGCCAGATCGACGACCGCGCGTTGGTCGTCCGTCAGCCCGATCTCGTCCATCGATCGGAACTATAACGGTGCTGCCAAGGCCTTCCCGTCGGCCGGTGGGTGCGCGATCCGGTGGTCTCCGAAAGCACGCCCTTGGAGGGGATGCCAACCGGCGGCATCACGCACATCTAAACGTGCCCGCGGTGGTGAACGACTGTCCCGCTATCGGCTGCGCTGTCCGGACGCGAACCCAGCACACTCGAGGGGAACGATGTAGAGCGGCTCACGCGCGCCGTGCGATCGTCGTCGTTCGAGCTTCTCACGGGGAAACGCGATCGGATGATCCGGGCGATGACGATCCGGATCGTCTTCGCTGCGCCTGCGCTCGGGCAACTACAGCGCGCCCTCGGTCCGCTTGCGGGATTCACGATCGAGCTTCACGCGACCATCGCAAAGCCGAACGAGGACGTGGGCGTCTAAGACGCGACGCCGGTCACGATCTCTTCGTCGGTCGACCTGAGGTTCTCGAATTCGAGCACACCCATGCGCGCGAACTCTCCCCGCACGCGCTCGGTCAGCAGGCCGAGCTTACGCAGGTTCGGCACGATCTTCATGAACAGGAACCGCCGGAACATCGAGATCTGTTCAGAATGCTTGAAATGCTCCGTTAGCTCGGCCACGGGAAGGCCCAGGCGCTCATACACTTCCGACGCGTCGAACCGATCGCGCATGAGGTAGCACGCATCGATGACGAACTCCTCGCGTTCCTTGCGCTCGACCTCGGTCATCTCTGGGTAGATGTCGCGCAGCGACAGAACACCGAACGCGACGTGCCGAGCCTCGTCCGCCATGTTGTATTGCGTGATCTGCTTGATGAGCGGCTCTTGCGTCGTGTTGTACATCATCCCGAACGCCGCGAGTGCCAGGCCCTCGACGAGGATCTGCATCCCGAGGTAGGTCATGTCCCACCGGGAGTCCGTCAGGATCGTGTCGAGCAGCGTCCGCAGCGGCGTTGTGATGGGATAGACGCTGTCGAGCTTCTCGGACAGGTACTTGTGGTAGACCTCGACGTGTCGAGCCTCGTCCATCACCTGCGTGGCTGCGTAGAACTTCGCGTCCATCGACGGCACGCTCTTCACGATCTTCGCCGTCGCGAGCAAAGCGCCTTGCTCACCGTGCATGAACTGTGACAGCGACCACGCCGTTGATTCGCGCCGGAAACGGTTGCGCTCCTCGGTGCTCCACTTATCCCAGATCTCCGTGGAGGAGATGGCGAACCGGCCGTCCGGATACGAGTTCTCGTTCACTACGACGTCGATCGACCAGTCGGGGTGCGGGATCTGGTCGTTCGTCTGCGCGTTCCACTGTTCGAGCTTCGCCCGGTCGTACAAGGCGCGGAGCTGGACCTTGTTGACCTCGTAGTCCCAGCAGTAGACCGTCGGGAAGTTCGATGGGATCGACTCGATGATCCCTTGGACGCCGGCGTGCCCGTTCATATCCATGGAAGCCTCCGCGCGCAGCAGGTACCGGGCGAGCGTAGCATCGGGATGGAGTAACGCGCGATACCCACGCGAATCGGGACGAACCGGCGGTGGGAGCGGTGCGCCAAAGAGCACAACTCATTCGTTGAACAGGGAGATGGAGCGAAGCATGCGCATGCGCGCGCCGGCCGTAGGGATCGGTCTGGTCGCTCTGCTCGCCGCCGCGATCGCGATGGCGCTCCCGGCGCATGCGCAGTGCGGCGGCGTGCTGAACCCCGTGAACGGAACGCCGGCACAAGGAACCCTGTGCGGCTCGCCGTCACCCACGCCGACGCCAACGCCAACCCCGACACCGACGAGTACGCCGACACCGACGCCATCGGGCGGCTACACGCCGCCGCCGACGTACCCTCCATTCACTTTCCCGACGCCCGCGCCGTTCCCGACGTCATTCCCGACCTTCAGCCAGAACCAGCAACAGCAGATACTCGCGATGCAGCAGTTCCAACGGCAGTTGCAGGAGCAGTTGCAGCAAGCGCAGGCGCAACAGTTCTTCAACGGCCGGATCGCGACCGGGCCGGGGCTCGCCGCGACACCCGCGGGCAGTGACGCGGGTTTCCTCGCGCGCGCGGCTACCTTGTTGTTGATCGGCACCGCAGGCGCGATGTGGATGTGGCGCGCGCGCGTTCGTCGTTGGATGATCGGCGACTAGATCTTCAGGGAGATCGCCCCCGGGACGATCTCGAACCTCGCCGGTGTTCGTCCGAGGGCTTCCCCGTCGGCCTCGATCATGAACCCATCGCCGAGCTCGACACGGTCGGCGAGGTATTCACCGAAGGATCTGTCCGGCACGTGTGTGCCCGACGGCATCTTGCGTAGCGCGCGGAGCGCGTCGAGCTTCGACCCTTCGCCCGTGAGCAGGTCGAACATCCCATCCGACGGGATCGCGCGCGGCGCTACGCGTAAGCCGCCGCCGAAGAACTGCCCGTTGGCGACGACGACCATGGTGAAACGCCCGTCGTGAGTCATCTCTCCCGGCTGCGTTCCGGTCTTCACACCCCTTGCTTTCCGGCCGTGCATCGATAGCCGCACGCGGGCCGGACGGAACGTCGCGATCGCCTTCAGGGCGGCGAGACGATACGCGCGCGCGCCGAGGCGGCTCGTCATCTTCGCCGCCGTCACGACGACGTCGGCGCCGATGCCCGCTTCTGCGATGTTGACGAACCACCGCGCGCGCTCCTCGCCACCGAACGTTTTGTAGTGCACGCGCCCGACGTCAAGCGCACCCCACAACCCGTCTCCCGCCAGATGCCGCACCGCGGCCGCAGGGTCTTGCGGGATGCCGAAGGTGCGCGCGAAATCGCAACCGCTGCCCGAAGGGACAACCCCGAGGACCAGACCCGGTTGATGCTCTTCCATCATGCCGTTCACGACCTCGTGCACGGTTCCATCACCACCGACGGCCGCGATGAAGCGACACCCGTGGGCAACGGCTGCTCGTGCCGTGTCTGTCGCGTGACCTGGCCGTTCGGTGAATGTGACGTCGTGCTCGACGCGGACTTCATCGAGCGCGCGCGTGATCGCCGGCCAGGCCTCCTTCACGCTTCCGCGGCCGGCGCGCGGATTCACGAGGAGCCGCGCGCGGCCGAAAGAGGAAGTCATGGTCGGCGCGATACTACTCAGCCGCGCGCGCAGGACTTCACCATCCCTGCCTCGAAGTGGGGCTCGAGAAGGGGGAGCATGATGCGCAAGGTTCCGTTGATGGTCGCCGTCGCCGTCCTGATCGGGTCGGCCGTCGTTCCGGTAGCAGCGACGCCGGTATCCCACACGTTGTACCTGCACTCGGTTGCACCGGTCGGCAACGTCGAAGAGGTTCCAGACTTCGCAAGCGAGGAAGCGGGCACAGGGCCGATCCAGGGGCCTTCCATGGATGAGCAAGCTCCTTCGTCACCGGTCACGAAGACGACGAGCCCGGGCCCCGGCAACACCGCGTTCCGGAAGAACGTCCTCCTCGGATGGTGGCAAGCGCCGCTGCACGGCGTCCTCAGCAACGCATCTGTTCATCTGTGGGCCGTCGCCGGCAGCGTGCAGTAGGTGACGATCACGTTATTCGGCGACGGTGGTGTCGGCGTCGGAGGACCGATCGGATCCGTCACGGCCGGCGTCGGGCGGACGCCCACGGAGATCTCCGTCGCGTTCCCTCCGTTGAGCACGAGCATCGACAAGGAGCTCGTCCTATCCGTATCGAGCGGGAACGGCGGCGCACAGGTGCTGTACGACTCGACACTTGCTCCTTCATCCCTCACCTTCGATCTCGACGACTACGTGCCTCCTCCCCCGCCGCAGCTCCCCTTGCCGAGCACCGGCTGGGGATCGGTCGGCATGGTGAGTCTCGACAAGGCGAATCGAGAGTCGAGCCTTGCGATCGACCCGACGAACGAGAACCGGCAGCTGATCTGCTCTCCTTCGGGCGTCCCCGCGACTGGTGAGGGTCACTCGTACTTCTTCCGGACGACCGACGACGGCGCGACCTGGTCCGAGCTCCAGGTCGAGACATCGCCGACCGACACGCGCTCGTACGCGTTCGAAGGCGGCGACTGCGACGTCGCGTTCGACCGCGGCGGCACGGCGTACACGGCAGACACGTGGGCGGGAGACCTCTCGGTCGGGCACAGCACCGACGGCGGCTCGACCTGGGACGGCACTGCTCTTGCAGGGACGAGCCCCGTGGTCGATCGCCCGTGGCTCGTCGGCGGAGCAGCCGGGGTCATCAA
>JBHELL010000234.1:0-3827 GCA_046263075.1 Actinomycetota bacterium
TTCGTTACGCGCGTGGTAGGCGATGAAGCGCGCGCGTGCCTCCGGCACGCGCGCGCTCAACAACCGCCGAGTCACCCGCGTGTCCTCGCACGCGATGAGGTCCGCGCTCTCGAGCGCGCGCGCCGCGCGCGGCGAGAGATCGTCGAGGTTCCCGATCGGCGTGCCGACGACGGAAAGCAGACCGCTCATACGCGGAGAACGGTGGGAAGCATCTCTATACTCTAGGCGCGCTCACGCGCGTAGCCCGTGGAAGAGCCTCCGATCGTCGACGTTCCCGAGGAAGCCGCTCAGGCCCCCGGCGACGAGCCGTCTCCATTCGAGCGTCGTGGCATCGTCGTCGTCGATCCGCCGAAGTTGCGGCGGCTCGACGTCGTCGTATTGCTCTTCGTGATGCTCTTAGTCGCGCTCGTGCACTTCGCGCGGCTCGCGAATCCGGATCGAGTGCTCCCCGCGTCGGACGATCAATGCAAGAAGTACGCACGCCTGTCGAGCGCCTGTCACGAGCAGATACCGCTGGACGAGTATCACTACCTGCCGGACGCGCGCGACGTGCTGCGCTTCGGAAGCGAGAGCGACACGCGTGTCGATCCCGACGACGGCGCATACGTCGTCCATCCGCCGGTCGGCAAGTGGTTCATCGCGGCGGGGATCAAGATCTTCGGCGACTCCGGGTTCGGCTGCGGTTCTTCGGCGCGCTGCTCGGGGTGATCGCTTCGCTCCTGATGTGGGCGATAGCCCGCCGCCTTTGGGGGTACGCGTGGCTCGCATCGGCCGCCGCATTCTTGCTCGGGATCGAAGGGCTGTGGTTCGTCATGTCGCGCATCGCGATGCTCGACATCTACGTCGCGTTCTTCGTGTTGTGCGGCGTCTGGTTGATGCTCGAGGACCGCGCGCGACACGGACCGGACTCGCGTGGACGACGCTGGTGGAGGCTTGCCGCGGGGATCTCGTTCGGACTCGCCCTGGCGTCGAAATGGGGCGCGCTGCCGTTCTTCATCGTCGCGATCTTCATCGCAACGTGGTGGGCCATCAGCGATTCCGTGGCCGGGGGCGGCCGCATGCTGCGGCGGCTCGGCGGTGTGTGGCGTTCGTTGATCTTCGTGCCGGTGATCGTCTACGTCGCGACCTACGCTCCTTGGTTCGCCGATTCGCACCGCTACAACCCCCCGAAGTGCGAGACGGTGCACGCGGACTGGCTCGCGCAGAAGGGGGTCGAGGAGACGCTGACCGGATGGGTTTCTCATCTGGGAACGTTCGGTCGATGGGTCTGCTATCAGAAAGAAGAAGCGTCTTTCCATTCGAACCTGCGGACGTTCAACGCGAAGAGTCAACTGAAGACCGTGACTCCGTTCGGAACACCGACGACGTCCCTCGTCACGACCGAAGAGATCGGGCACCCGTACTTCGGCAACGCATGGAGCTGGCCGTGGATCGGCCGCCCCGTCGCGCACTACTACCGCTCGACTGGGGACGGTGATCGCCAGCGCGTCGAGCACATCGTTGGGTTGCCGAACCCGCTCATCTGGTGGACCGCGTTCTTCATCTGCATCCCGGCGCTCGCTTGGTGGGGGCTGTTCAAGCGCGATCGGATCGCGTCGCTCTTGCTCGCGTTCATCCTTGTGGGATGGGCGCCATATCTGTACGCAGATGCCACCGGGCGCGGCGTCTTCTTCTTCTACGCGACGCCGATGGTGCCCTTCCTGGTGCTCGCGGTCATCCACACGATGGCGCGCGGCATCGCATGGTCGGAAGTCATGACCTGGATCTGGATCGGGTTCGTGCTTCTCGCGACGTGGATGTTCGTGTACTTCTACCCGGTGATCGCCGCGTATCCGCTCGCCGATAACGGCCTCTGGTCTTGGGCGAACCATATGTGGCTCAACGCGCCCCGGTGGGTGATCTTCAACCATCCGCTGATCCCCGGCGACTGCCTCGCGCACTCGGACGTGATCAAGCACTTCTGCTGGATCTAACGGCGCGGCGAGCTCGGCAGGGTTCGCACCCTCGGCGGCGAATCCCAGGTCATGCGAACCCTCCGGTCCATGGCCGCCGTCGTGGCGCTCGCGCTCATCGCTCCGTTCCCGGCCGCGCGCGCCGCAGCGTCCTGGTGCGGCGGATCGGTGGTGGCGTCCGTCAAGCCATTCTTCGCCGACCCGAACTTCGTGCCGCAGCTTCACTATCCGAGCGTAGACAACGGTTGCATACGGCGCGAGTGGGATCCGCTCGGTATCGCGACGGACACGGTGCTGGACGAACGCACGGGGGCCACCTTCGGCAGCGGCGATGATTTCTCGCTGCGGCTCGACGGCGTCGAGATCACGAGCGGCGCGCTCGTCCTGAAGGAAGTGTCGGTCGCAGGGTCGGGCTCGGATCACGCCACGATCACGTGGGCGGCCCTCCTCCCGGGACGGCTCGAGGTGCGGCGGACGGTAGACGTCTACGCGGGCGTCACCGGGTTCAAGAGCCAGACGACCATCACGTCACTGGCACCCATCGCGCTCGGCGGCTACACGCTGGACCGGCTGAAGGTCGGTGATCATGCCGTCCCCTCGATAACGGAATTCCGCGCGGGTGCGGATTGGCACGAGGATTGGAAGCCGGAAATCGCGGTGGGGAACGCGCACACGGGAGACTGGCGGCAGACGACGACCGGGGTGTCCGGCGCAGCGCTCGGAGGGACGTCGGAATGGACGGCGGCATCGTTGCCGAGCGGCGAGCACGTAGCGATGGTGTCGGAACGGCGGGACTACGCGTCCTCCGTCGGCTCGTACGACGGCTTGACGTTGTCCGGCGGAGTCGACTTCAGCCGCGACGTCGACTACATCGGTCCGTTCGAAGAGCAAGCACATATCGAGAACCCCGGCCCCGGTCCGGCCCGCCACCGCGTGCTCGAGCCGGGGCAAACGCTCGCACTCGAGCCGGGATTCACAGCGATCGGGACGGATGCCGACGACGCCGCGTGGCAGTTCTCGAAGTACCTGACCACGCATCGCATGCCGGACTACGACAAGGCCGTCGTCTTCAACTCCGACGGGGTCGACCACAACGTGATCTCAACGGGATCCAAAGACGACATGAGCTATTCGCGGATGATGCAGATCCTGCCGACCCTGCAGCAGATGGGCGTGGAAACGTTCGTCTTCGACGACGGCTGGCAAGCGGCGTCCGGCGATTGGTGTCCCGACTCGCCCGGATGCCCCGAGCCGCGCGCCGGAACCGATCCGGCGAGGTTCGGCCCGCGGTTCCCCGACGATCAGTTCGGCGCCGTGCGAACGGCTCTCCAGGGCGCGGGGATGAAGCTCGGTCTTTGGATGAGCCCCATGGCATTCCATCCTGCATCGGCGGCGTTCCGCACGAACCCGCAGTGGTCCTGCGCGCCGGTCGGAACAGGGACCGCCGCGCTCAGCGTCGCGAAGGTTCCGGAAGTGAACGATCCGAACAGCGGCTCGAACGAGGCCGGCATCGGGTTGTGGAACCCGCGCGCGCTCGGCGTGGATCCCGATAACGGCAAGCCCGAGCGCATGATCGACTACCTCGAATCGCGGATCCGTCGAGCCATCGACACGTACGGCGCGCGGTACTTCAAGTTCGACTTCCTGGTGTGGACGGACTGCGTCGGAGCGCAACCGAGCGACATCTACCAGTACCACGATGAGTTCATGGCGATGCGCGACCGCCTCGAAACAGACCACCCGGAGGTCACGTTCCAGATCGACGACACGAACGACTATCGCGGGTTCCCCTTCGAGACGATCGCGCGCGGCCCGTCGTGGTTCCTCAACGGCGGCTCGTCATACGACAAGGTCGCAGTTCCGTCGGAACGCATG
>JBHELL010000235.1:0-2780 GCA_046263075.1 Actinomycetota bacterium
CCGCAGACCGTCGGCCGAGATCCTCCAGTCGATCGCCAAGGCGCTTCGTGTGTCTGCCGAGACGCTGTACGTGAAAGCGGGCATCCTCGAAGAGCGCGGCGAGCAAGATCCCGTCGGCGTTCTCCTCAACGACCGGACCATCACCGAGCGTCAGCGCCGGTTGCTGATCGAGCTCTATCAAAGCTTCCACCAAGAAAACACGCAGCAACCGGCGGAAGCCGTGAAGCCGCGGCGAACGGCAGCAGCGGCTCGTGCCCGCACGACGCCGAAACGCACGACGAAGAAGAAGACGACCAAGCCGGCCGCGCGCGCGAAGAAGCGTGCCCGTCCGGGACGATGACGATGGCGGGGGGACGGAGTACGCAGGCTCTCGCAGCCCTCACCCGGCTGGCTCCCCTTCGTCCCCTCGCCTCACCTGATCCCGGAAGGGAGGTGTAACAACATGAGTGCAGCGAAGAAGACGCTTTACGCGGCGATCGGTGCCGGAACGACCGTAGTCGGGAAGGCGCGCGAGCTTCCGAAGGCGCTTTCGAACTCGTCGTTCACGATCAAGCCGTCGGACATCCGCGAGCTCCCCACGAAGGTGCAACAGCTTCCGGGGACGCTGAAGGAGTTCGGCACATCGCTCCCGCAGCGCGCGACCGACCTCGTCACGCGTTCGAAGCAGCTCACCGACGTGGCGGCCGATCGCGCCGCCGAGGTGTTCGTCGAGCTGACGAAGCGCGGCGAGTCCTTGTACAAGCGCGTCCAGCGTTCGGCGCCCACGAAGCAAGCCAAGGCGCAGACGAAGACGGCGAAGGCGAAGGTCAAGGCAGCGACCACCAGCGTCGCGAAAGCGGCCGAGGCGACGACCGAAGCAGCCAAGACGGCCGTCGACAAGGCAGCCGAAGCAACCGCGTAACGGACCACCAACGCGGAAGACCCGGCGGAATCAACGCCGGGTCTTTCGCGTTGATAGGGTTCGGCGACGTCATGGATATCCACGTGCGGCGGGATCCAGAGACGATCCAAGCGCTCACCGACGACTGGTGCGCGCTCTGGGATCGTGATCTCAGCGCGTCCTTGTTCCAACGTCCCGAATACCTCGGCATCTGGCTCACCGAGTTCGGCGCCGATCGGAACCCCTGTTTCATCGAGATCCGGGACGGTGGCGAGCTGAGGGGGCTCGCCGCCCTCAGCGTCGATGCCGACGGCGTCTTGCGGTTCCTCGGCGACCACGACGTCACCGATTACTTCGGACCACTCGCGGCGCCCGACGATCACGACGCAGTCGCCGATGCTGTGGTCGAAGCGATCGCCCGGGTCGACGGCTGGGAGCGTGCCGAGCTTCTCGGGCTCGGCGTCGACACAGGCTGGGACGGGGCGATCGCGCGAGCGGCGAAAGCGGCCGGGCTGTCCGTCGACGAGCGCGCGCAAGACGTGTGTCCTCGCGTCGCCCTTGGAGGCACGTACGACGATTACCTCGCATCGCTCGACGGCAAGTTGCGGCACGAGATCAAGCGCAAGGCGCGCAAGCTCGAGCGCGAAGCAGGTTCGTACACGGTCCGCATGGTCACGGGTGAAGACCTGCATGAGGACATGGAGCTGTTCTTCGACATGCACCGGTCTTCCGAAGGCCCCAAGGGTCACTTCTTGCATTGGGGCATGTCGGGCTTCTTCATCCTTCTCGCGCGCACGTTCGCGAAGAAGGGGTGGCTTCGTCTGACGTTCCTCGAGCAGGGCGGCCGCACCGTGGCCGGCGTGTTCTCGTTCGCCGCGCGCGGGATATGGAACGTCTACAACTCGGCGTTCGATCAGTCGATGCGCGAGCTCGCGCCGGGCATGGTGTTGATGGCGGAAACCATCAAGCTTGCAGCCGACGAAGGATCGACCGTTTTCGATCTCCTGCGCGGAGACGAGCCGTACAAGTATCGTTTCGGGGCGCGCGACGTCGCATTGCGCGCGCTCAGCCTCGGGAGAGCGTGATGGCCCAAGAACCGAACGATCCGATCCTCGCGCACGAAGAGCCGCGCGCGCGCGGCTGCGTGCAACGCGTCGCGCTGATCTCGGTGCACACGTGTCCTCTCGACCAGCCGGGAACCGGGGATTCGGGCGGGATGAATGTGTACGTTCGACAGGTCGCGCGAAGGCTCGCCGAGATGGGCGTCGAGGTCGACATATTCAGCCGGTGGGCGGGGGCGTCCAAGCGTGTTCGTTCGATGTATCCCGGTGTGCGTGTCATCCACCTGGAGGCGGGCCCGCCGCACCCGATCCCGAAGGAACGTCTCCCGGATCATCTGTGTCAGTTCGTTACGTCGCTGATGCGCTTCGAGCTGGATGAGCAGGCGCGGCTCGGCGTGGACGGACCGATCTACGATGCCGTGCACAGCCACTACTGGCTGTCGGGCTCGATCGGTCGCCACGTCGCCGAGCGATGGGTCATCCCGCTCGTCCATTCCTTTCATACGCTCGGCCGCGTGAAGAACATGACACTTGCGGCGGGCGATCGTCCGGAGCCACAGGCGAGGATCGTGGCCGAAGAGAAGATCGTCGCGACGGCCGATTGCATCCTCGCGCCGACCGCCGACGAAGCGGCGGATCTCGTCCAGCTGTACGGCGCAGATCCCGCACGCGTTCGGGTGGTTGCGCCGGGAGTGGACACCGACGTCTTCAAACCGGGCGCGCGCGATGCTGCGAAAGAAGCGCTCGGATTCACCGGCCGGAACGTCGTGCTGTTCGTCGGGCGGCTACAGCCGCTCAAGTCGCCGGACATCGCGTTGCGCGCGATCGCCGAGCTCGTT
>JBHELL010000236.1:0-11022 GCA_046263075.1 Actinomycetota bacterium
GTCTACAAGGAATGGATGCACGCCGAGTGGACGATGATGTCGCGCCTTTGGGACGAAGGTGCTCCGGTGCCTTTCCCGGTCGCACGGACGGGCGACGGAATGTTGATGGAGTACATCGGCGATCGCGAGATGGCGGCGCCCCGGCTCGCCCAAGCAGGTTCGGCGAAGCATCAGCTGCCGCCGCTGTTCGCGCAGTTCCGCGACGGGTTGCTTTCCTTCTGCCGAGCCGGGGTCGTGCACGGGGACCTCTCCCCGTACAACCTCCTCGTGTGGCAGGAAGCGTTGTGGTTCATCGACCTGCCGCAGGCAGTGCCGTACCTCGCGAACCCGAACGCGACCGACTTCTTGTACCGCGACGTCTGCAACGTCTGCGGGTGGTTCGCACGGCGGGGGCTCGACGTCGATCGCGAGCTGCTTTTCGCCGAGGCGATGAGCGAACTGTTCGAGTTCAAGACGAAGGACCTGTTCGTGGCGCAGGACTGACGCGGCCGGCGTAGGCACGGCCTCCGGGGTTCCTTGAACAGGTCCCACCTCGCGTCTATCCTCACCGTACATATGTTCGAGGAGCCGGCGTGCGTGTGATGGGGATCGACCCCGGTCTCGTGCGGACCGGATATGCGGTCATCGAAAGCGCCGGTCCGGACCTGCGCGCGCTGAACGTCGGCACCGCCCGCGCGCGCCCCGGGCAGACGCCGTCGCAACAGCTCTTCGCCCTCTGCATGACGCTCGAGCGGGTGATGGAGGAGTTCGAGCCCGATGCCGTCGCGGTCGAACGGCTGTTCTTCAATGCCAACGTCCGCACCGCCGTGCGCGTCGGGCAGGCCAGCGGGATCGCATTGCTCGCGGCCGCCGAATGCGGCGTTCCGGTGTTCGAGTACACGCCGACGCAGGTGAAGCAGGCCGTCACCGGCGTGGGCAACGCGCGCAAGGAGCAAGTGGGATACATGATCGAGCGCATCGTGAAGCTCGACGAGAAGCCCGACTCCGCCGACGCAGCGGATGCCGTCGCGCTCGCCATCACGCACGCGACGATGGCCCGGTTCCAAGAAGCGGTGGCGAACCAGCCGTGATCAGTCACATCGGCGGCACCATCTCCGCTGTATTGCCCGACGGCGTCGTCGTCGACGTCAACGGCGTCGGGTACCGGTTGCTGATGCCGGCGGGTGTGATCGCCCATCTACCCGGCACCGGTAAGAAGATCACCGTGCAGACATCGCTCCAGGTTCGGGAAGACTCGATGACCCTGTACGGCTTCGAGACGGCGGACCAGCGTGACCTCTTCGAGGTCTTGCTGGCGGTGAGCGGGATCGGGCCGAAGGGAGCCCTCGCAGTGCTGTCGGTTCACTCACCCGATGCGTTGCGGAAGGCGATCGCGACGGAGGATCTCGAAGCCCTCACGCTGATCCCAGGCGTTGGGAAGAAAACGGCGGCCCGCATGATCCTCGAGCTCCGCGAGAAGCTCGCACTGCCGCAGCTCGACGTCGTTCCCGGAGGCGACGGTGCCGCGCGCGCGACGCTCGTCGAGGTGAAAGGGGCCTTGCTCGCGCTCGAGTACACGCCGGCGGAAGCGCGCGATGCGATCGAGCGGCTCCGCGACGAAGGCATCTCCGACGACGAGCCGGTCGCCGATGTGTTGAAGCGCGCGCTGCAGGGACTTGCTCGATGAGCTCTGAGGTCTTGCGCGCAGCTGCTTTGCCGGAAGAGGCCGATCTCGAGCTGACGTTGCGCCCCCGCGCGCTGCGCGAGTTCGTCGGTCAGGACCAGATCAAGCGACAGCTCGGTCTCATCATCGAAGCGGCGCGGAACCGCGGGGCGCCGCCTGATCATCTCCTATTCAGCGGGCCGCCGGGACTCGGCAAGACGAGCCTCGCGCACATCGTCGCGAACGAGGTCGGCGCGGCCCTTCGCCCGACGAGCGGGCCGGCGCTCGCGCGCGCCGGCGACCTCGCGGCGATCGTGACGAACCTCGAGCCGGGTGACGCGCTCTTCATTGACGAGATCCACCGCCTGCCGCGTCAGGTCGAAGAGGTGCTCTATCAAGCGATGGAGGACTTCAAGCTCGACGTCGTCATCGGCAAGGGCCCGAGCGCGCGCAGCCTGCAGATCCCGTTGCCGCCTTTCACGTTGATCGGCGCGACCACGAGAACCGGGTTGTTGACCGGACCGCTGCGCGAACGATTCGGGTTCAGCGCGCGGCTCGACTACTACGTCCCCGGCGAGCTGGGCGCGATCATCAAACGGAGCGCGAAGGTCCTCGGCATCGGCATCGAGCCCGACGGCGCCGACGAGATCGCAGGACGCAGCAGGGGGACGCCGCGGATCGCCAACCGTCTGCTGCGACGCGTGCGCGATTACGCGGAGGTGCACGCCGGCGGCACGATCGACGCCGACGTCGCGAGGGCCGCGCTCGCGCTGTTCGACGTCGACGAGCTCGGGCTCGACAAGCTCGACGTCGCGTTGCTGCGCGCGCTCGTGGAGAAGTTCGGCGGCGGGCCGGTGGGGATAAGCACGATC
The DNA here is from genome assembly GCA_046263075.1 of Actinomycetota bacterium. Taxonomy (GTDB): domain Bacteria; phylum Actinomycetota; class AC-67; order AC-67; family AC-67; genus JBHELL01. Next base: position 2,515 of record JBHELL010000236.1, read on the forward strand.
GCGGCGGCGTTGAGCGAGGAGATCGACACGATCGAAGACGTCTCCGAGCCGTATCTGCTCCAGATCGGGTTCTTGCAGCGCACGCCGCGCGGTCGCGTGGCGACGGACCGGGCCTACAGGCACCTCGGGCTCGTCAAAGGCACGGAGCAGACCTTGCTGTAGCGCTCTCGGCGCGTTGACCCTGGTCAGGGCCGCTCCTATCATGTGGCCGCTCTGCCCTTATAAGCTGCGGCCCGGGCTACCAACGGGCCGTTCTTCATGGAGACCACATGCTCTTCGCCCTGCTTGCTCAATCCATAACGCCGAGCGCGAGCTCATCGGGCTCCCGCGCGACCGGTGGTGTAAGCACGCTCATCTTCTTCGCACTGATCATCGGCGCGTTCTACTTCTTGATGATCCGGCCGCAACGCAATCGGGCTCGGCAGCACCAAGACCTCGTGCGCGCGATCGAGGTCGGCGACGAGGTCGAGACCGCTGCCGGCATGTTCGGGATCGTGAAGCGCGCGACCGACGACATCGTGTGGGTGGAGATCGTTCCCGGCGCCGAGCCGGTGAAGATGTCGCGCGCAGCGATCCGGCGACGCATCATCGACACGCAAGAGAGGTCGTAGCGCTCGATGGCAGCCGCACCGACCAGGTCCAAGGCGATCCGTCGCGTCGCAGCGATCTTCATCCTCATCGCCATCGTGTGGGGGCTCGGCATCTGGAAGCATTCGAGCGACGTCGCGAACGCGAACGACGCGTGCAAGAAGCAAGTCGCCGCAGCGAATCCCACGCTGGCGCCCACGCTGGCTCCCACGCCGACGCCGAGCGCCACGGGCTCGGCGCGCGCGACGCCGAAGCCGACGCCGAAGCCGACCCCGACACACACGCCGAAGCCGACCCCGACACCCACGCCGCGCGCGCCCGCATCGCCTTCACCGGTCGCGGTGCCCGGGTGTACGACGAACGGCAAGACGGAGCAGCCCCCGCGGCTTCTCAACCTCGGGTTGGACCTGCAAGGCGGCCTGTCGGTGGTGCTCCAGCCGAAGCAAGGGCAGCGTTCCGATCAAGCGACCCTGCAACAAGCCGCGAACATCATCAGCCTTCGTATCGACCAGCTCGGTGTCGCCGAGCCGGACATCGCGGTGCAGGGGAACACGATCCAGGTGCAGCTGCCGGGCATCAAGGACCCCTCCGCGGCGATCAAGCTCATCGGAACGACGGCGCAGCTACGGATGCGACCGGTGCTCGGTGTCGTCGCGCCGGGACAGAAGCTGCCCGCGGGGATCCGCGACATCGATTGCAGCAATCCGAACACATGGCCGAACGATGACCCTTCGAAGCAGCTGGTGTTCTGTTCTCAAGATCGCGACGCGGCCGGCAAAGTGCTGCCTCAGCAGCAGTGGACGAAACTGGCGCTCGGACCGGCGGCGTTGGAGGGGAGCGACATCAGCGACGCGAGCGCGCAGCTTCCGTCGACCCAGACGGTCTGGGAGGTGAACCTCAAGCTGTCGAGTGAGGGTGGCAAGAAGTTCGCATCGATAACCGGGCAGCTCGCGTGCAACCAAGGCATCACTCGTCAGCTCGCGATCGTCCTCGAACGCGTCGTCGAGTCCCACCCCCAGATCTCCGACGGAAGCGGCGGCGGTACCGCCGTGCAATGTCACGTCGGCATCGCGGGCGGCACCGCCGTCATCACCGGCAACTTCTCCGAGAAAGAAGCGAAAGACCTCGGGCTCGTCCTGAAGTTCGGTGCGCTTCCCTTGGAGCTCGAGCGTTCGACGACGACGACGATCTCGCCGAGCCTCGGCCGCGACTCGCTGCGCGGCGGTCTGCTCGCCGGCGCGATCGGGCTCGCGATCGTGTTCCTGTACGTGCTCGTGTTCTACCGCGGTCTCGGCTTGATCATCTGGATCGGTTTGCTGATCCACAGCGCGTTCACGTTGGGTGTCGTGATCATCCTCGGCGAGACCGCCGGGTTCGCGCTCTCGCTCGCCGGTATCGCGGGGTTGATCGTGTCGCTCGGCGTGGCGACGGACTCCTTCATCGTCTACTTCGAGCGGATCAAGGATGAAGCGCACCACGGCCGTACCTTGCGCGCATCCGTCGATCGCGCGTGGGGTAGCGCGTGGCGCACCATCGTCGCCGCCGACTTGGTCACCGCGCTCGCAGCTGCCGTCTTGTACATCCTGGCCGTTGGAAGCGTTCGCGGGTTCGCGTTGATGCTCGGTCTCGCAACTGCGCTCGACCTGTTCGTCGCCGCGTGGTTCATGCATCCATCCGTGTGGTTGCTCGCCCAAACGAAACGGTTCAGTGAGAGCAAGACGCTCGGCGTCGGATCCGTCGCCGGCTACGGGATCCAGCCGCTTCCGGTGTCGGGAGGCCGCGAATGATCACCATGTTCCGCAAGATCGCGCGCGGCGAAGCGAACTTCGACATCGCGTCTCAGCTCGGGCGCTGGATGATCGTCTCCGGCGTCGTGTTGCTGTTGAGCATCGGCGGCCTCGTGTTCCGCGGCTTGAACCTCAGCCTCGAATTCAAGGGAGGCTCGTCATACGACGTCCCGATCGCATCGTCGCAGCACGGGATCAAGATCGCCGATGTGCAGAACGCGCTCCAGCGGTTCGAGCTTGGTGAGTTCAAGGTACAGGTCACAGGCGTCGGAGGTCCGAGCGACCACATCATCGTGCGTGCGCCGCGCTCGACGCAGAAGATCGCAGAGGTTCAGTCCGCGCTCGCGACCCTGGCAGGGCAGCCGACCCCAGACACGGTCAGTGTCCAAGATGTAGGCCCGACGTGGGGGAAGCAGGTCTCAACGAAAGCCTTGCGCGGTTTGCTCGTGTTCCTGATCCTCGTCACCGTCTACATCAGCTTCCGCTTCGAATGGAAGATGGCGTTCGGTGCGCTCGCGGCCTTGTTCCACGACTTGCTCGCCACGGCCGGCATCTATGCGCTCGTCGGCTTCCAGGTGTCGCCCGCGACGGTGATCGCGCTGCTGACCCTGCTTGGATATTCGCTATACGACACGGTGGTGGTGTTCGACAAGGTTCGGGAAAATGTCGAGCTGCAGGGGCCCGGCGCGCGCACGCCGTATACGGAGCTCGTCAATCAGTCGGTGAATCAGGTGCTGATGCGCTCGATCAACACCGCGCTCGCCACCTTGCTGCCCATCGGCGCGCTTCTGTTCGTCGGTGTCTACGCCTTCGGGGCGAAGACGCTCGAAGACCTCGCGCTCGCGATGTTCATCGGGACGCTGGTCGGCACATACTCCAGCATCTTCATCGCGAGCCCCATCCTGGCGAAGCTGAAAGAGCGTGACAAGCGATGGGTCAACGTGCGCGCACGCGCGACGGGCGCGCCTGTACGCGAGACGCGGCGCGTCGCCACGACGACCACGGCCGACGGCGATCAGGGCGGTGTCGCCACGCAGGTCCGCCAGGGCGCAGATCCGATCCGCGTGCAGCGCGCAGGGGCGCCGCGTCCTCGCCGCCAGCGCCGCGGCAAGAGACGGTGATGCGCGAGTCCGCAGCCGATCTGTTGCACGCGCGCATCCGTGAGATCCCCGATTTCCCGAAACCCGGCATCACCTTCAAAGACATCACGCCGTTGCTCGCCGATCCCGTCGCGTTCTCGACGATGATCGACGAGCTCGTCGTCGCGCTCGGCCGCGGGACCGTCGACAAGATCGTAGGCATCGAAGCGCGTGGGTTCATCGTCGCGGCGCCCGTCGCCTACCACATGGCTGCCGGCTTCGTCCCGGTTCGCAAGGCAGGCAAGCTGCCCTACCAGACCGAGTCGCAGTCCTACGCGCTGGAGTACGGCGAAGCGACGGTCGAGGTCCATCGTGATGCCATCTCGCCGGGAGATCGCATCGCGATCGTCGACGACGTGCTCGCGACGGGCGGCACCGCCGAGGCGACCGCCGCGCTGATCGAGCGGCTCGGCGGATCGGTCGTGGGGCTCGCATTCCTGATCGAGCTCGAGTTCCTATCGGGTCGTAACCGGTTGTCGGCATACCCGGTGTTCTCGCTCCTTTCGTACTGACGCGCGCGCCCGGTCCCTCCCGGCGCGCGGTCGCAGTGGCTACACTCTTTCTATGGAGCCCACGCATGGCACGCCGGTCGACGGGAAACGACGCGGTGTGCTCGCGCGGCTCCGTCCCGTCGAGCCGAGCACGGCGGACGGCTCGCGTCTCGAGGCGCTCCAGAAGGCCGTCAAGGTGGGCAACCCGAAGGCCGACTTGCGCCTGATCGAGCGCGCGTACCAATTCGCTGCCGAATCCCACGCCGACCAGTTCCGCGCGTCGGGGGAACAGTTCATCGAACACCCGGTCGAGGTCGCGCGCATCCTCGCCGATCTGAACCTCGACACGACGACGCTCGTCGCTGCGCTCCTGCACGACGTGGTCGAGGACACCGAGATGTCGCTCGACGACATCTCGTCGCAGTTCGGAGACGAGGTCGCCGCCTTGATCGACGGCGTGACGAAGCTCGACAAGATCACGTTCAAGTCCAAGGAAGCCCACCAAGCCGAGACGCTGCGCAAGATGATCATCGCGATGGCCCGCGATATACGCGTGCTGCTGATCAAGCTCGCCGACCGGCTGCACAACATGCGAACGGTCGGGCATTTGTCGCGCGACACGCAAGAGCTCAAGGCGCGCGAGACGCTCGAGATCTACGCACCGCTGGCGCACCGGCTCGGCATCAATCAGATCAAGTGGCAGCTCGAGGATCTCGCGTTCGCGACGTTGGAGGCGAAACAGTTCGAAGAGATCGTGCGGCTGGTCGAAGACAAGCAACCAGAGCGCGAGGAGCTCGTCGAGGAAGCCGTCGAGCAGCTGCAGGAGGCATTGAAGGACGCGAAGATCAAGGCGTCGGTATCGGGGCGTCCGAAGCACTACTGGTCGATCTATCAGAAGATGGTGATACGGGGTCGCGAGTTCGACGAGATCTTCGACCTCACCGGTATCCGCGTCGTCACGGACTCGATGCGCGATTGCTACGCGGCTCTCGGCGTGGTGCACGGTTTGTGGAAGCCGATGGAGCGCCGGTTCAAGGACTACATCGCGATGCCGAAGCGCAACATGTACCAGTCGTTGCACACCGCCGTCGTCGGTCCGAAGGGCAAGCCGCTCGAGATCCAGATCCGAACCGAGACGATGAATCGCACCGCGGAGTACGGCATCGCCGCCCACTGGAAGTACAAGGACGGGAAGTCGACCGACGACACCGATCTGTCGTGGCTGCGTCAGATCCTCGACTGGCAGCAGGACACCACCGACTCACGCGAGTTCATGGAATCGCTGCGGATCGATCTGTACCAGGATGAAGTCTTCGTTTTCACGCCGAAAGGCGACGTTCGCTCGTTCCCGCGCGGCTCGACACCGATCGATTTCGCCTACGCGGTCCACACCGACGTCGGCCACCGGTGCGTGGGCGCGCGCGTGAACGGGCGGCTCGTGCCGCTGACGACGGCGCTCGAATCCGGCGACATCGTCGAGGTGATCACCTCGCGCGCGCCCGACGCGGGCCCGTCGCGAGATTGGCTGCAGGTCGTACACAGCTCGCGCGCGCGCAACAAGATCCGTCAATGGTTCACGCGCGAACGGCGCGAGGATGCGCTCGAGAAAGGCCGCAACGAGCTGTCCCGCATGTTGCGCCGGAGCGGCTTGCCGATCCAGGCGACGCTCGCTTCCGAGGCGATGACCGCGGTGCTGCGCCAGCTCCACATGACGAATCTCGAGGCGCTCGAGATCGCGATCGGAGAAGGGCGCGTCGCTGCGAGCCAGGTGGTCAAGGAGCTCGAGCACGAAGCGGTGGAGGATGAGGACGCGCTTCCGGCGCCGGTCAAAGCACCGCGGATGCGACGGCCGTCCGAGCACGGCGTGATCGTGTCGGGGCTCGACGACGTGTTGGTGCGGCTCGCGCGATGCTGCATGCCGGTACCTACGGATCAGATCGTCGGCTTCGTGACGCGCGGTCGCGGCGTCTCGGTCCATCGAGCGGATTGTCCGAATTCGGACGCGCTGAATTCCGAGCAAGAGCGGGCGATCGACGTGCAGTGGGACGTCACACGGTCTGCGGCGTTCTCGGTCGCGATCCTCGTCCAAGCCCTCGACCGCCAGAAGCTCCTTCGCGACATCACGGACGCCATCAGTGATCTCGGGGTGAACATCCTCGGCTCGTCGAGCCACACCGACGCACGAACACGCACGGCGACGCTCCGATTCAGCGTCGAGCTGGCCGATCCGGGACATCTCGATCACATGCTCCAGCAAGTGAAGCGTGTGCCCGGCGTGTACGACGCGACGCGGCTCGTCCCCGGACACAAGCGCGCCTAGGTCCGGTCTCCCGGCACCTCCGACATCGGTCCATCGTATCCTGGGGCCCGCGTCCCCCGTTTACCTCAGAGAGCTCATGTCGGAACGAGGGAAGCCAGTCTTGCGTCCGGTCTCAGATGACGGGACGTTGATCGATGACGTCGTCCTCCCTCAGCTCGATCTGGTGCCCGAGCGGGTGGACCTAAGCGACTACCCCCTCGATCCCACGGCAGCGGCGCTCGTACCCGAACGCATGTGCAGCAGGCATCGCCTTCTTCCGATCGGTTTCGAGGGGGAGACCCTGGTCGTCGCGATGAGCGACCCGAACAACGTGCTCGCCGTGGACGACGTTCGGACGATCACGGGCTTAGCGGTGAAGACGGTCAGCGCGACCGAGCAGGAGATCCTCGAAGCGTCGCGCCGACTGGCGCGCACCGAAGATTCCTGGTCGAACCTCGTCGCGGAGGCGGAGCAGAACGAAGAACATTGGCAGGCGCCGAGCGTTCTGCTCGAAGCTGCAGACGAGGGCCCGATCATCAAGCTGGTCAACCTCCTGATCGGCCGCGCGGTGACGTCGCGTGCGTCGGACGTGCATATCGAGCCGGAGAAACGACACATGCGCGTGCGGTACCGCATCGACGGAGTGCTGCACGAAGTGATGACCTTGCCGAAGTCCGTCCAGCCCGGGGTCGTATCGCGGCTGAAGCTGATGGCCGACATGGACATCGCCGAGCGTCGCGTGCCGCAAGACGGCAGGACGGAGCTCACGGTCATGGGAGAGAGCGTCGATCTGCGAGCGGCGACACTCCCGACGATGTTCGGCGAGAAGGTCGTCATCAGGATCCTCCGCAAATCGAACGTGCTCATGGATCTGCGCGACCTCGGCTTCAGTGACTACAACTTCGCACGCTTCGAAGCCTCATTGAGACGGCCGCACGGGATGATCCTCGTGACCGGACCGACCGGCTCCGGCAAGACGACCTCCTTGTACGCGGCGCTGCACGCGCTGAACGACGTTGCGAAGAACATCATCACGGTCGAAGACCCCGTCGAGTATCACCTTCCCGGGGCCTACCAAGTGCAGGTGAACCCGAAGGCCGGGCTCACCTTCGCTGCTGCACTCCGTTCGATCCTCCGAAGCGATCCCGACACCCTGCTCGTCGGCGAGATCCGCGACCACGAAACCGCGCACCTCGCGATCGATGCGGCATTGACGGGTCACCTCGTGTTCTCGTCGCTGCACACGAACGACGCCGCATCCGCGGTCGCGCGTCTTACCGAGATGGGCATCGAGCCCTACCTCGTCGCATCCGCCGTGTCGTGCGTGATCGCGCAGCGACTCGTCCGCGTGCTGTGCGAACGCTGCAAGGAGCCGTACCGGGTCGAGGACGACATCGCGGATCAGGTCGGGATCGCGCGCGGTACAACATTGGCGCGGCCCGTCGGGTGCCCCCATTGCAGTGACACCGGCTACCACGGGCGCAACGCGGTCCACGAGGTGATGCTCGTCGACGAGGACATCGAACGGCTCACGGCGGATCGCGCGCACGCCGATCGCATCGGCCTCGTCGCGCGCGCGCACGGGATGAAGACGATGTTCGAGGACGCGCGCCAGAAGGTCGTCGCGCTCGTCACCTCCGTCGAGGAGATCGCGCGCGCCGTCGGCACCGAGCCCGTGCGGTCCGGGACGCCTCGGGTCGAAGAGGATCTCGTGCCGCCGGCGTTCGACCCCTCGAAGCGCGTGCCGCTCGCTGTTCCTGTCGGTCCGGTGGCACCCGTTGGCGCCCCCGACAAGCTTGCCGCGCTTCAAGCGGCGCTGCAAGGCGCGATCACAGGGATCGCTCGGCAACTCTGACCGATTGCGCGAGCGACTACGATGCGCCCCCGTGCGTGCAGTCGTCCAACGTGTTTCACGCGCAACCGTGCGCGCCGGCGATGAAACCGTCGGGTCGATCGGCGGTGGCGTCGTCGTCTTGGTGGGTGTCGGCGTCGACGACGAGCCGTCCGACGCGCGGTGGCTCGCCGGCAAGGTGCGCGCGCTGCGCATCTTCCGCGACGAAAACGGCGCGATGAACCGCTCGCTTGAGGACGCCCGCGGTGACGTCCTCGCCGTATCGCAATTCACGCTGCACGGCGACGCGCGCCGGGGCCGGCGTCCGTCCTACATCGCGGCCGCCTCGCCGGACAAAGCCGAGCCGCTCTAC
>JBHELL010000237.1:0-7120 GCA_046263075.1 Actinomycetota bacterium
TTCCGCGCGCTGCGCGAGGCTGCGGCTCGTCCGTTCCGGCTCGTTCCCTACTTCGATCCTGCTCCGTGGGGCGGACAGTGGATGAAGCGCGTGTGCGACCTCGACCCGTCGGTCCCGAACTACGGCTGGTGCTTCGATTGCGTACCGGAGGAGAACTCCCTGCTGCTCGACTTCGGCGGCACGCATGTCGAGATCCCGTCGATGAACCTCATCTGGCGTCATCCCGAAGAGGTGCTCGGCCACGCGGTCTACGGCCGCTTCGGCGACGAGTTCCCGATCCGGTTCGACTTCCTCGACACGGTGGAAGGCTCGAACCTCAGCCTGCAAGTGCATCCGCTGACCGAATACATCCACGAACGATTCGGGATGCACTTCACGCAAGACGAGTCCTACTACATCCTCGACGCCGAGCCGGAAGCGACCGTCTACCTCGGTGTGCAGGAGGGTATCGATCGCGACGCGATGCTCGACGATCTGCGCCGAGCCGAACGCGGCGAGATCTCGTTTCCGGCCGAGCGATACGTGAACCGTTTCCCCGCTCGGCCGCACGACCACTTCTTGATCCCGGCGGGAACGATCCACTGTTCGAGCAGGTGCATGGTGCTCGAGATAAGCGCGACGCCGTACATCTTCACGTTCAAGCTGTGGGATTGGGACCGGCCGGGGCTCGACGGGTTACCGCGCCCCGTCCACGTCAGCCACGGCGCGAACGTGATCCGATGGGAGCGCGACACTTCGTACGCGCGCGCGCACCTGATCGATCAGATCACCCCGATCGCGTCCGGCGACGGCTGGCGCGAAGAGCGGACGGGATTGCACGAAGCCGAGTTCATCGAGACGCGCCGCCGCTGGTTCACGCGCGCGGCGCCGCATCGCGGCCACGGCGGCGTGTCGGTATTGAACCTCGTGCACGGGGAAGAGGCGATCGTGCGCTCGCCGGACGATGCGTTCGAACCGTTCGTCGTTCACTACGCGGAGACCTTCGTCGTCCCCGCTGCCGCAGGTCCGTTCACCGTCGAGCCGCACGGCCGAGGCGCCGGCACCGAGTGCGCGACGATCGAAGCCTACGTGCGGACCGAGCCCTAGGTATCTTCGTCGCGCCGGCCGGGGCAGGCCTGATCCCGTGGGCAGATGGGTATCACTTCGACGTGCAGCGGCTAACGCTCGGCGACTCGGTTGCGGTAACGCCGCCGAAGAAGATCTTGTTTCCGGTCGCCTACCAGGACTGGAAGCGTGTCGCGTTCATCCACTGGCGGTATCCGATCGCGGTCGTGCAGGGGCTCCTTCCAGACGGCCTGCGTGTCGATCCCTTCGACGGCGACGCATGGGTGACGCTGAGCCCGTTCGTCGTCGAGCGGCTGCGCGCGCCGGGGATGCCGGCTCTGTTCCCTCCGTACCTCGAGACGAACCTGCGCACGTACGTGATCGGCCCCGACGGCTCGCGCGGCATCCTGTTCCTGGCCCTCGATGCGACGGCGGCCGCGCCGGTCGTGCTCGGCCGCGCGCTGTACTTCCAGCCGTACATCCGCTCGTCGCTTGGGGTGGAAGGGCTGCGATACATGGGGGAGCGGCAGCCGTCCGGCGACCGTTACGACGTCGAGCTCGGCGCCGGCGCGCGCCTCGTTGAGCAAACGCCGCTCGACACTTTCCTCACGGGACGCTGGATCTTCTACACGTTCTACGGCGGGATCCCGGCCGCCGCGTTCGTCGAGCATGAGCCCTGGCCACTGCAGCGCGCGCGCGTCCTTGCGTGCGAGGAAACCTTCACCCGCGCCGCCGGCTTGCCGGCTCCGGCGGAAGAACCGATCGCGCACTACGCAGAGCTCGTGCACGCGAAGCTTTCGATGCCGCGCCCGATCCTGCGCCGAGCCTCGTAACTCAGCGCGCGCGTATCATCGCGTGACGTCCACCATCAAGGAGCACCCATGCCTGCGATCACCGGCATCCACCACCTCTCGCTCACCGTCCTCGATGCGGCGAAGAGCGAAGCGTTCTACACGAGCGTGCTCGGTTTCGCACCGGTGTTCGAGCGTCCCGACGAGGACGGCCGAGGATTCAAGCGGATCCTCGCCCATCCGGACACGCGCACGATCATCGGCTTCACGGTCCACAAGACCAACGACGGCTCGCGGTTCAGCGAGTTCCGCACCGGGCTCGACCACCTCGCGTTCGGTGTCGCTTCGCACGAGGAGCTCGAGGGATGGATCGGCAAGCTCGACGAGTTTGGGGTCGAGCACAGCCCGATCACCGACGCGAAGGTCGGCGAGTTCGTGAGCTTCAGGGATCCGGACAACGTGCAGATCGAGCTCTGGGCGAACCCGGCCTGAACGCGCGCGCCGCGCGGAAGTGAGGTCAGTCTTCCTCGAGCGCGCCTTCGAGCATCAGCAGCGAGCGCTTCATCGGCGGGCCGCCGCCGTAGTTGCCGATGTCCCCGCCGGAACGCACGACGCGATGGCACGGACACACGACGGGGACCGGGTTCGAGCCGAGCGCGTTGCCTGCCGCGCGATACGCGCGCGGGTTGCCTGCGCGCGCGGCGATCTGTCCGTACGTCATGACCGATCCGTAGGGGATCTTCGACGTCGCCTGCAGCACCCGTAGCGCGAACCCTTGCGTCAGCGATCGGTCGATCGGGACGTCGAAGTCGGTCCTCGCTCCCTCGAAATACTCGTCGAGCTCGCGCCGCGCCTCGTCGAGCCGCTCCGGCGCGCGCAGCACGCGTGGCGAGATGCGCGCCGCCAGGGTGCGCAAGACGTTCTCGAAGTCTTCATCCGCGAACGCGAGCTTCACGATGCCGCGCGGCGTTTGCGCCACCATCCACGTGCCGAAGGGCGACTCGACCTCCGCGTATGCGACGTCGAGCAATCCTTCCTCGTGCGCGCGCGCAGCGAGCCGAGCCGCCGCGCGCGCGGCGGCGTCTTCCGGTCGTTGCGATCGCGCGCGGGAGAGCGCGCGCTCGATGTCTTTCATGTGATCCGCTCCCTGAGCGACTTCAGCCCTTCACGCACGTTCTGACGAGCTGCTTCTTCCGTGATGCCGATCACGCCGGCGATCTCGCGGTAGGGCATCGCATGCGCGTACCGCGAAACCACGGCAGCGCGCTGTTTCGGTGGTAACCCCTGAACGAGCTCCCACAGCGCGTGATCCTCGCTGAAGGAGCCGCGTGCGGGTCGTTCCGGCACCTGTTCAACCGTGACCGGAGAGCGCGCGCGCCCGCGATGCGAATCCATCGCCTTGCGGTACGCGATCGTCATGATCCACGACCGGGGGTTCGAGCCGTCCCGCAGCTTCGGGTACGCGCGCAGCGCCGACAGGAACGTTTCCTGGAAGCAATCGTCGAGGTCGTGCGGCTCGACGATGCCCGACAGGAAGCGATAGACCTCGTCACGATGCTCATCGAGGAGCACCTGGAACGGCGGCGGCCTCACAGATGTAGAACGCGCGCGGCCGCCGGAACGTGAGGTCGCCGGCACGGGCGCAGTCTACGGAACGGTCGGTGGGCCCGAACGCGTATGCCGAGCCGATAGCCCATCACCCCGGTCGTGATGGCGATCTGGGACGAAGCAGGAGAACGCGTGCGGGTAGCGAAACAGTGAGGTGCCCCCAGCCCCGACAGGAGAGATAGATGACCCTCCGACCGCGCGTGCTCTCATCCGTGCTCGCGATCGCCGTCCTCGCGACGATCGGCGTCGCCCGAGCCGGCGACCCGAGCTTCGACCCGACGTCGGACGACCCTTCATGTGCGAGCAGCCCCCTTCACGAGACATTCCAAGGTCGCACGCCCCTCATCGACTACCAGACCGGGCGAGCGGCGCAGGGCTACATGTGCAACGCCGAGCAGGTCGCATTCGTCGGCGCCGATGACGGCTCGACGGGTGGTCACGGTGGTTACCGGACGTTCCGGTACGTCGATGCGAGCGGCCACATCTGCGCGTTCTTCGACACAACGCTTCTGTATCCCGTCAACGCCAAAGCCGGCGGGACCGGCCTCACCGGCGTGTGGGTCCTCGACATGGACCCGGCGCACTGGGTGAACGGTGTTCCTCCGCACACGGCGAGCCTGCTGACACCCGCGATGCAGTCACCGCACGAGAGCTTGAGCTTGAACCGCGCGCGCGGGCTGCTCGGCGCAGTATTCGCGAACCCCGCGGCGTATCCCGGGCAGTTCGACCTCTACAGCGTGAAAGACGACTGCCTGCACCCGACCTTGATGTCGAGCCTGCCGATGGGCGTGCTCGGTCACGAAGGATCCTTCGCGCCGGACGGCAACACGTATTACGCGTCGTCGCTGTACGGACACACGCTGACCGCGATCGACACCTCGAACCCGCTCGCGACGAAGACCATCTGGTCGACGACGAAGTGGAACGTCCACGGCATGAACCTCAGCGACGACGGGAATCTTCTCTACTTCGCGGACCTCGCGCGGAACGGCGCGCCGGACATCGAGAGCCAGATGGGGACACCCACGAAGGGGCTGACGATCCTCGACGTCAGCCAGATCCAGTCGAGGCAGCTCGACCCGCACGTCGACGTTGCTCACCCGGAGCAGGATCCGTTCGCGCCGATCGTGAGCCACTACACGTGGCCGCACGTCGGAACGCCGCAAACGGAGTTGCCGTTCACCGCGATCGATCCGAACGACCCGACGCACACCAACAGGCGTCACTATCTCGTCGACATCGACGAGTTCGGCGGAACCGATAACGTCGGCGCGGCCCGGATCATCGACGTCGAGGACCCGTTGAACCCGTTCGTCGTGTCGAACATGCGGCTGGCGGTCAACAACCTCGCGGCACAGACGGATCCGAGCCAGCTGGCGGATCCCGCTGCAACGAACTCACTCGGCGGGTATCGCGGTCATTACTGCAGCATCCCGCGCGAAGATGACCCGTTGATCGTCGCATGCTCGTTCATCCTGTCCGGTCTGCGCGTCTTCGATATCAGCAACATGCTGGTGCCGAAAGAGATCGCGTACTTCAACAAGCCGTCGGTGACGCCGGGGGTCGGCACGACCGGGTACGGCCCGCAAGGGTCATACGCGATGGCGCAACCAGCGTTCGATCTCGCGCGCCACGAGATCTGGTACACCGACGGCAACTCAGGCTTCTACGCGGTGCGGATCGCGTCGACGGTCTGGCCGGACGGCTGTCACTCTGCGAACGACCCGTACTGCGCGCACTCCTAGGAGCGCGCGCAGTACGGCCGTCCCGGGGTCAGTAGCCGCCGTTCGGCGACGTGATCGGCTTCCCGTCGAGCCCGAGCACGTACCACGTACCGCCGAAGCTCTTGATCCCTTCGCCGTTGGCTTGCCCGTTCGCGGTGTCGTGCGAGAACTCGTACAGGAGCCAGCCGTTATAGGCCGGGTACATCTCCGAGCCGACCCTCTTCGTCGAGATCAGCTCGGCGTGCGCGCCGCCGGTGGCCGACGGTTTCGTCACGCCGTCGGGGAGCGATACGTCCGGCCACGCTTTCGTGCAGCCGCTCGCGTCGGTGCACGGGACGTTCGTGTGGCCTCCCGACGTGAGGATGTAGACGGTACGGCCGCGACCGTCGACGAGCACCGTGCCGAGGCCGCTGATCGTGGCCGCGCCGAAGGACGCGCCCGGCTCGGCGACGGGGGAGTTCGACGTCGACGGCGCCGACTTGGGTGATGCGCCGGAGCCACATGCTGCCAGGGCCACCAGGGCGATGGCGACGAAAGAGCGTTTGAGCATGATTTCCTCCTTCCGTCTAACAGAACGCCGAGCCGAGCCGAAGGATTGCACGCAATCGTGCGCGCGGCGCCGGCGTCCTTCACGATAGACGCATGCGTGGAGATGATTTCCTCGAAGCGACGCTCGGCGCCATGGACCGCATCTACAGCCTGGCGCGCCGTCTGACGCGCGAGGATCGCGGCGCCGCCGAGGACCTCGTCCAGGAAACGTATCTGCATGCATTCGACGCATGGACCAAACATCGAAGACCGGACCGCGTCGAGCCGTGGCTCGTCACGATCTGCCTCAACATCGCGCGCTCGGACTTCCGCGCGAAGCGCCGCCGTCCCGACCACGTGCTCGTCGCCGAGCACGACGTCGGCGCGCATGCGTCCTCCGACGTCGCCGGTGAAGCGATGACGAGCCTCGATCGCGAGTCCGTGCGGCGCGCGCTGCTTTCCCTGCCCGAGCAGCAGCGGATCGCCATCACGCTCGTCGACGTCTGCGGGCTGACCGCCGCCGAAGCTGCGCGCGCAACCGGGTCGCCGCGCGGAACGATCCTGTCGCGCGTTCACCGGGGTCGCAAGACGCTCGCCGAGCTCGTGCGGCGCGAGGTGGAGCATCGTGAGCCATAGCACCCGGCACGATCCGGAACGTGACGCCGCGCTGTACATCGGCGGCGCGATGCGCGCGCCCGAGGCTGCGGCTTTCGAGCAGCATCTGATGTCGTGCGAACGTTGCTGGGAGGAAGTCGCGTCGGCCCGGCGAGGGCGCGCGTCCGCCGAATCGCTGCGGGAGCTCGCTCCGCAGTCGTTGCGCGAAGACGTGCGCGCGGCGATCGCGGCGCGCGCAGATGCAGCGCGAGAGCACTCCGTTCTTTCCTCAGGGTTGCGCGCGATCCCCGTGCTCGCGTGCGCGATCTCGGTGGTGCTCGTTGCGGCGGCGGTGCTCGTCTCGCGCGCGCCGGGGCAGCCGGCGGAGGTCGCTGCTGCCATCGCCGGGTTCCGCGCGCGCGCGCTTCCCGCGTCCGCTCTTCCCCCCGGCCGCGCGCCGGATCTCAGCCGGATCGGACTCGCTCTGACCGGCTCGGCCTCCGGAGATCTCGGAGACCTGCGCGTGCGCGCGTTCGCCTACGACGACGCCGCCAGACGGCCGCTCGTCGTCTATCTCGCCGATCACCCGTTCCCATTGCCGGCGGGAGCGTGGCGCCCCGAGGGGTCTGCGAGCGAGTGGCGCGCGCGCTACGACGAAGTCGAGATGCTGTGCGTGAGCGCTCCGGTCGCGATGATGGTCCTCAGCGAACGCGCGCAGCTCCTCGAGCCGGTCGCGCGCGCGCTCGTGACCTGAGCCGGCCCGCGGCGACCGAAGCCGGCGCGCCACCCCGAACGGCGCCTGACCAGCGGCGATGGGCCGCGATATGGGGT
>JBHELL010000238.1:0-8224 GCA_046263075.1 Actinomycetota bacterium
GCGCACGAGCGCGTCGAGGCGGTTGCGCGGGGGTTGCTGCGTCGCTACGGGGTCGTCTTCCGCGAGCTGCTCGTGCGCGAACGGATCGCGCCTCCCTGGCGCGCGCTGCTCGACGCGTACCGGCATATGGAAGCGCGGGGAGAGATCAGAGGCGGGCGCTTCGTCGCAGGGTTCATCGGCGAGCAGTTCGCCCTGCCGGAAGCGGTGGAAGGCCTGCGCGCGGTGCGCCGCGCAGAGCACGACGCCGAAGAGATCGTGATCTCCGCAGCGGACCCGTTGAACCTCGTCGGGATCGTGCTCCCGGGCGCGCGCATCCCGAGCGGTTCGGGCATGCTGATCGCGTTCCGGAACGGCGAGGTCGTCGACGTCGGTACGCTAGGCGCCATCCGGAGCCGCCGCGCGAACGCGGCGGCCGCGGAACCGCGCTAGATCAGAACGTTACGGTCGCGCTGTTCGAGCAGGTCGACGTTCCCGTGTTGCACACCTGATAGGTGTAGGTCGCTGCACCCTTGTGGTTCGTGTCGTCGGTGTACGCACCGTCGTTGGCGGTGGCGGTCGCAACCCTCGTCCCATTGCGGAAGACGTCTACCGAGGTCGACGCGCCGCTCCAGGAGAGGTCGACGCTTTCGAGGCCTTTGACCTTGCGGCCGGCGGCCGACAACGTGAGGCCGCTCGACGAGCTCACGGTAACCACTTGCGACGTTGAGCTCGACGCTCCGGCGTTGTCGGTGACCGTGAGCGAAACGGTGTACGAAGCCGGACCGGAGTAGGTGTGTGTCGGGTTCATCGCCGTCGAGGTCGTGCCGTCACCGAAGTTCCACGACCGAGATGCGATCGTGCCGTCGGAGTCGGAGCTCGTGTCGGTGAAGTCGCACGCGAGGTTCGAGCACGACCACGTGAAGGTAGCGGTCGGCGGGCTGTTGGCCGGCGGTGAGCCGCTTCCGATGAAGCCGGTGTACTCGAGAAGGTTCGGCGTGCCCGTCCCCGGGCTCTTCACGACACCCGACGTGGCGTTGCCGGTGATCGTCGCAGCCACCTGCGCAGGCGTCGCCGACGTGTTCGACGAGAGATAGAGCGCGGCCTCGCCCGTCACATGCGGTGTCGCCATCGACGTCCCGCTGATCGTGTTCGTGGCCGTGTCCCCGGTTCCCCAGTCGGACTTGATGCTCACGCCCGGGGCGAAGAGATCGACGCACGTTCCGTAGTTCGCCCACGAAGCCTTCGTGTCGCTGCTGTCCGTCGCGCTGACGGTGAGCGCCGCCGGCACGTCGGCCGGCGACGTGCTGCATGCGTCTTGTGCGAGACCCGCTTGGTTCCCGTTCCCCGCTGCGATCGCGTAGGTGACGCCGGATGCGATCGAGTTCGAGACCGCGTTGTCGACGGTCGAGCTCAGCCCTCCACCCAGCGACATGTTCGCAACGGCCGGCTTGATCGCGTGGATCGTCACCAAATCCACACTCGCCGCGACGCCCGACCACGAACCGCTTCCATTGCAGTCGAGCACGCGGACGGCGACGAGCGTCACTTGCTTCGCGACGCCGTACGTCGAGCCGCCGACGGTGCCGGAGACGTGCGTGCCATGCCCGTTGCAGTCGTTGCCGTTCTGACCGTCGCCGACCGTGTCGGTTCCGATCGACGCGCGGCCGCCGAGATCGGTGTGGGTGATCCGGATCCCGGTGTCGATGATGTATGCGTGGACGCCGAGCCCCGACGCGTTGTACGTGTACGACGCGTCGAGCGGCAGCGTGTGTTGGTCGATCCGGTCGAGGCCCCAGTCGGGATTCGTCTGCGTCGTGTCGATGTGAACGATGCCGTCCTGCTCGACGAGCGCGACGCGCGCGTCCCGGCTCAGCGCGAGCGCGTTCTTCTCCGACATCTTGACGGCGAAGCCGCGAAGTGCCGCGCTATACGTGTGGAGCACCGAACCGCCGTGCGCGCGCGCGAGTGAAGAGGCAACGGAACCGACATGAGATGCGTCGACCCCGCGAAGGGTCACGATGTATTGCCCGGCAACCGCGTTCTTCACAGACCTGATGCCGCCCGTCGAAGCCGCGGCGCCTGCGGCCGGAAACAGCGCAACGCCCATGCACGCCAGCACGACGGAAGCGAACGCGAGTCGAAAAAGCTTCATAAGAGTTCCCCCAGGGATGTCGGCCGTAGGCCCGGCATCGACTATAGCCATCGGGCGTCATCCTTGGCACGGGTCAAACGTCCCACAACGGTACAGTGCGAACAGATGGTCCGGCGGATCCTGCTCTGCGTCGCTGCTGCGGTCTTGATCGCTCCTGCGCCTTCGCGCGCGGGGTCGGTGGTACGCCTGCCGTCGCCTGCCGACGCGGCGGCCACACCGAGCGCGTCGTCCCTGCTCGGGGTGAAAGCCGGGGCGTTCCCGAACAAAGCGCCCGGACCGATCACCGCCGAGGAACGGGTCGAGGTTTCCGTCGATACATCGGGCACGGCGCGCGCGATCCGCGTCGATCAGACCCTCGTCCTGCACGGGCTCGGCGATTTCACGATCGAGGTGCCGGGCCCCTTCCGCTCGGTGACCGGCGTCGGCGATTCGCAGCCCGGCCTTCGGCTGGGCTCGGTCATCTGGGAAGGGTTCAGCCCGGGCACCCGCACGTTGCGCGCGATCGTCGACGCCGACATGTCGCAGCCGACCTTCCGAACGCTTCCGCTGGAGGTGAAGGTGCGCGCGCTGCGGAACGGGCGGGTCGCCGAAACGGGAACGCTCGATGGTCCGGTGACACTCGACGTCTCTATCGCGAATACGACCGCGCAACCGCGAACGGTGCCGGCCGGGGATGTCAACGACGCCGAGCTGCGCGCGCTCGCGTCGCGGATGCGCGCGTTGCTCGCGTCCGGCGTTGCGCCGATCGCCGGCGCGCGCGGCGTCCCGTCCACTTTGTCGTCGAGGGGCGCGGTGTCGAGCACGATCATCCAAGTGCCCGTCCCTCTGCGCGTCGGCGCAACGATCACGGCCGGCGGTTTCACTGCTGCACGCCGCTCGGCCGGGCGACTCGACGTTACGTTGCCGTCTGCTGCGTATCCGGACGGGATCCTCCATCGACGGATCGAGGGGACGGCGCGCGGACTTCACCTTCCGCTCGCGTTATCGCTGACCGCGCGCGCGACGCTGCCGGATCCTGAGACCCTACGCGCCTCATCACGCGACGCGCTTGCCCGCATCGAGAACATCATGTGGCAGATCTTGCGGCGGCCGGACGAGGAGGCGTACCTGTCGAACCCTCTCGGCGGTACGTCGCGCGCGGTCTTCACCTACCGCGCGTTCGTTCCTCAAGCTGCCTCGATGACGACCGCGGCGAGCGAGCACATCCGTCCGGTCGCGCTCGCGATCGCGTCTGCGGTTCTGCTCGGGCTGCTCGGCGGCGCGGTCGTCATATGGCGTCGCAACTAGAGCGCGTTAGCGGGTCTGCTTCAATGAAGGCAGCGTCGCCGACAGGGCGTCGTCCTTCACCGGCGCCCACACCATGTCGTGGAAAACCGCGAAGAAGATGTCGT
The DNA here is from genome assembly GCA_046263075.1 of Actinomycetota bacterium. Lineage (GTDB taxonomy): Bacteria > Actinomycetota > AC-67 > AC-67 > AC-67 > JBHELL01. The sequence goes on from JBHELL010000238.1 coordinate 3,523, forward strand.
CGTCGACGACACCTTCGTGGTTCTTCTCATTGAACGCACGCTCGTCGCCGTTGGCGCCTTGCACTTCGACCGCGTTCATCGCGCGGACCAAGTCGCCAGAACCGGTCGCCGAATGCGCGCGCGCCATCGCGGCCGCGACCACCTTGACGAAGTCGTAGGCGTACATCGCTTGATCGGGGAGCTGGATCACGTCCTCACCGCCGGAACGAACGCCGACCCGCTGCACGCCGAACGCGCGCTCGTATGCCCTCTCGAACGCCTGCCACGGCCCGGATCCCTTCTCCGCGGTGAGGCGTGCGATCGCCACGGTGAAGCCGTCGAGCCAGGACGCATGATCCGAAAGCTGCCGGCGGACGATCGGGTCTTCGCCGGACGGGGCCGCGTATAGCGGCACGCCCCAGCCCGTCGAGCGCGCCGCGGAGATCACCTGCGCGACCGTGGGTGGACGCGCCCACACGAGCACCGCCGTCGCACCCGAATCGCGCGCTTGCAACACTTGCGCTGCCGCGCTTTGCGAGGATGACGGGATGCGTATCCTCGCGGCAACCGACGATGGGTTGCGCGCGAACGCCTTGTCGAGCGCTACGATCCCGCCGGCGCCGTACGTCGTGTCGTCGTACAGGAGGGCGATGCGAAGCCCCTTCGGGATCAGGTATTCGGCGAGCCGGAATGCGACGCCGCGATCGGTAGGCATGATGCGGAACACATTCGGTCGCGAGACCGGATCGACGAGCGACATCGCGCCCTGTGCGACGATGCCGATCGGGATCCCGGCCGCGGCTGCGATACGCCATGACGCGTCCACGCCGGACCCTTCGTCGACGATGGCCGCGGCGTGCGCCCGGACGGCCTCCCGCGCCATCGCGACGCTATGCTCGGGCGATAACCCGTTGTCGTACGTTCGGACGCCGAGCCGCCCGACCCCGGGAACCCCACCGGCCCTGTTGATCTGATCGATCGCGACCCGCGCTCCGTTCAAGATCTGCTCCGACAAGGCAGGCGCGCGCGCGAACGGCGCGCTGATGAAGATCGTCGCGCCGGCCGCGCGCGCCGGGTTCGAGGTACACGCTGCGAGCAGCAGGAGCCCGGCGGAGATCGTTCGTTTCACGGCACTCCGAGATAGGCGGCTTGGACGAGCGGGTCGCGCGCGACCTCGTCCGGTGGTCCGTCGGCGAGCACGCGTCCCGCGTCGAGCACGGTAACGCGACCGGCGATGGCCCGCACGAGTGCGAGGTTGTGCTCGACGATCACGATCGTCAGCCCCGCTTGCTGTAACGCGCGCAGGAGCTCGACGAGGCGGCGCTCGGACGGTGCGTCCATCCCCGCCGACGGCTCGTCGAGCAGCAGGATCTGTGGGTGCGATGCCAGCGCGCGCAAGATCTGCACGAGGCGTCGCTCGCCGACGCTCAGGCCGGCTGCGCGCGCGGCGGGGTCTATCCCGGCGCGCGCGCAAAGCGCGCGCGCCTCCTCTTCCACCTCCCGGCGTTCAGCGCGCGATCCCGGCGTTGCCGTGATCGCGCGCACCAGCCCCGTCACGCGACGCGGCTCCGTCCCGCCTACGAGATGCTCCGCGGCGGTGAGCTCGGGGGCTATCGCGAGCCGCTGGAGCGTTCGGCGCACGACCCCGGTCGTGTCGACCGTCCCGGCTCGCAGCACCCCGGCACATACGCGCAGCAACGTCGATTTCCCCGAGCCGTTCGGCCCGACGATGGCGTGTGTCGTCGACGGCTCGACGGTGAGCGACACGTCGTCGAGCGCTACGACGCCGCCGAACTCGACGGTCGCGTTCCGGATGGTCATGCGCGCGCCTGCGATGGGAGCGAAAGAGATCGATGCCGGCTCGGCGGCCGATCCGCGCCGCGAACGCACGAACCGATCCCGCACGAGCGGCGCGAGCCCTTTACGCGCGACCGCGAGCACGAACATGAGGACCGCTGCCGTGGTGATCGCTTCCGCGCGCACGCTCTCGCCGCCGACGACCGATGAAAGCGAGCCGGCGATCCGCGAAACGGCCAAGAGAACCGCGAGTCCGACGATGGGGCCTTCGATCGAGCCAGCTCCGCCGACGAGCACGACGAGGAAGAGCTTGAGCGAGAGCAGTGGGCCGTAGGACGTCGGATCCGCGACGCCGGCGGTCTGCACGAGCATCGCGCCTGCCGCGCCGCCAAGAACCGCCGACATCACCAGCGCGCGCGCGCGCAACGCGGCCACGTCTATCCCCGCGGCCGCGGCGGCGCGCGGATCCTCACGGATCGCCGCCAACGCCGAGCCGTACCGCACGACCGATCGATGCGCGACGAGGAGCGTCAGGGCGCAGATGACGAGTGCCGTCTCGTACAGCCCAACCGGGCCGAGCGTGAACGCGATCCCGACCATGTGTATGTCGACGCGCAGCGGCGCAAGCACGATGCCTTGCGCGCCGCCGCTCAAAGAAGGGAACGCGTTGATCGCAACGCTCAACGTCCACGCGAGGACCCACGTCGTGAGCGCGACGAACGCAGCACGAAGCGGGGCGACTCCGCGGGCGACTATCACCCCTGCGACGCCGGCCGCGGCGACCGCGGCGAGCGTCGCCGGAACCGGCCCGAGCCCGGCATGCGCGCGCAGGATCGCCGTTCCGTAAGCACCGATGCCGACGAACGCGCCTTGGCCGAGCGACGGTTGACCCGCGAACCCCACGGCGACGTTCAAGCCGGACGCTGCGATGAGGAACAACAGTGCGTTCGTCGCGTCGGCGCGCAGGTCTTGCGCGTGCACGACGAACGGCAAGAGCGCGCCGAGCACCACGGCGATCACGAAGAGCTCGGCGCGTTTCATTCCGTCTGCTCGCGCGCGCGGCTCGCCGGACGGAAGGCGAGGACGAGAACGAGCAGCAACAGCGGCGCGAGGTCGTGCCATGCAGCTCCGACGAGCGCGCGCGACGCACCCGGTAGATGGATGCTCGTGACCGCAGCTTCGAGCACGCCGACGCCGATCGCAGCCATGAAGGCTCGTCCGGCAACCATCGAGCCGAGCATGGCGGCGACGATCGCTTTCAGTCCGAGCAACGCGCCGGTCTGCGTCGAGATCGTCCCGCCCTCGGGTGCGATCGACAGCGCTGCGATCGCCGCGAGGGCGCCCGACAGCGCGAATGCGTACGCGAGCAACCGATCGACGGGAAGCCCCACCGCGCGCGCACCGGCCGGCTCCGTGGCGATCGCGTCGAGAGCAGACCCGAACGTGGTCCGCTTGAGGAGCCACCCCGTTGCGAGCGCGACGACGGCGCCGATGCCGAGCACCCACAGCGCGCGCACCGGAAGGGTTGCGCCGCCGGGCAACGACAACGGCCGCGCTGCGTCCAGGGCGGCAGGTTGCGGGACGACGTACGCCTCGTTGGGAAAGGTCGCCGCGAGGACGGCTTCTATCGCGAACGCGACGGCGACGGTCGCACCGATCCATCCGATCGCAGACGCTCGGCGCATGAACGGCCGAACCGCGAGCAGGTAGACGAGCACGGCGGCGACCGCGCCGACCGAGATGGAGCCGGCGGCGCTCAGCGCGTAGCGCCCGCCGGGGACGCTCGACCCGCCGAGCCGCGTCCCCGCGAACAGCACCGTCGCGAAGGCCGCCACGCCGACGACATCGCCGTGCGCGAACTGCAACACGGCGGTCAGCCGGTAGACGAGGACGAATCCGATGGCGACGAGCCCATACACCGCGCCCGCCGAGCTCCCGACGACCAGCACCTGCAGCACGAGCCCCACGCGCGCATGGTAGACGGGGGTCGGCCGGACGGCCGCGTTGCGCGCGCGGCCCGCACCGGACACCATTGGCGCGTGAGAGACCCCCGGATCCGCGCGATCATCATCGGCGTCGCGCTGCTCGCCGTCGTGGTCGGCGTGGTGCTCACCGGCAGCAGCCATAAGAAACCGGCGGCGGCCCCGACCCCGACGCAAACCCCGTCGGTCGCGCCGACGTGCATCGAGACCCCGGCGCGCGCGCCGATGCCCGCGTGGTACCCGGAGGATCTGCCCCTTCCCGCAGGCACATTCGCGACGACGTTGACGCGGGGCGCTCCGGTTCCGGGCTATCGGCAGCTCGTGTTGATCGTCCCGACCCCGTTGCAGCGCTTCATCCAGTTCGCGCTTTCGGAATGGCGCAAGGACGGCTGGACGCTCGGCGTCGGGGATTCCGAGCCCGGCGAAGCCGAAGACACCTTCGCGAAGAAGGGAACCGCCCGCTACGGCGCCTTCCGCGCGAACAGCTACCTGTGCGACAAGTCGAGCACGATGCTCTACATCATCGTCGGGCATTCGCCGGCGCCGTCGCCGACCCCCACCTCGACGAACACGAGGCCTCTCCGCAGCCCGTAGCATCGGCTGTTCTCTTTGCCCTGGTTTTGGAGGATTCGGCGAGCCGGGTCCGAATAGAGCCCTGAGGCCGCCACCAGCGGCCGGAGCCGACGGAGGTACGCATGCCCCGCAGATTGTCGATGGCCGTGGCCGGTCTCGCTCTATTGATCGCAGCGTTGCCTGCGCACGCCGACACAGACATCCGCTCCCTTCCGATCTCGATGCACGAGAAAGACATCCGCTCGCAATGGGCGCAGGCCGAACCTTCGATCGCGCTCGACTCGAAGGACCACGTCTTCATCTGCGGGCCGGTCGGTGTGCCCGGCGGCCAGATGACCTACGTCCGCAGCACCGACTGGACGAACTTCAGT
>JBHELL010000239.1:0-2581 GCA_046263075.1 Actinomycetota bacterium
TGCGGGTAGTCCGTGGACCACATCATGTTCTCCACGCCGACATTGTGGCGGATCTGCAAGCCGACGACGTCCATGATGAACGTCGCGGCGAAGTTGTTCCGCCAGTAGTGGCTCGGCGCTTCCTTGATGTTGATCTCCCCCCAACCGCGGTTCCGCCAGTAGCGGTCGTCGAGCTGCTCGAAGAAGTGAGGGATCCAGCCGACGCCGGTTTCGATGTAGATGATCCGAAGCGTCGGGTAGCGGTCGAACATGCCGCTGAACACCATCGAGCCCATCGAGGGCGGCGCCTGTGCGAAGACGCCGGCCATACCGCCGATCGCGCGCGCGTTCGCGTTCGGTGCGCCCTTCTTCACGCCGGCGGTCGCCGACGATCCGGCCTTTTGCGCCTTCATCCGTGACTCGCGATCGACGAGGTTGATGTGGATCGTGACGGGGAGATCGGCCTCGACGCATGCCGCCCAGAACGCGTCGTCCTCTTCCGACACCGACGGCTTGCCGCTCGGCCAGCAGCTGATGACGACGCCCTTCGCGCCTTTCTCCTTCGCTTTGCCGACGTACTTCACCGCGTCTTCGATGCCCGTCGACGGGATCTGATACATGGGGAACTGCCGCCGGGGATCGGCGGCGAACTCGTCGAACGCGAACGAGTTGTACGCGTCGACGCCGGCGCGCACCAGATCGTCGTCCGGATTGCCGAGCCAGTGACCGATCGTGCGCTGCGGCGGGAAGATGATCTCAGCGTCGACGCCGTCGATGTCCATGTCCTCGAGCCGCGCCTTGCCGTTGAAGCAACCCGGGCGCACGGAGTCGTACGTGACCCCGTGCCAGCGGAAGTCTTCGAACCGCTTGCCCGGCGTGGTCGTGAGGCCGATCGGATCCGGGTTGTCAGACCCCGCATACAGCCACGCGTCGCCGCCTTCGTGATCCTTGACGAGCTTGGGCGCGTGCTCATGGAGGTTCTTCGGGAGGTGATTCTCCCAGATGTCGGGCGGCTCGGTTATGTGCGTGTCGGCAGAGATGATCTTGTAGGTCGTCATCGCGCGTAACACCTCCGAGGTGCGAGACTAGGAGCGGCCTGACACTCGTGTCAACGTAGGGGAGCGATCGATGAAGTGGAACGGATCCGTCACGGTCATCACCGGTGCGTCGCGCGGGATCGGCGCTGCCGTCGCGCGCGCGGCGGCCGCGAAAGGCGCGCGCCTCGCCCTGCTCGCGCGCGCGAAAGACGAGCTCGAGCAGGTGCTTTCCTCGTCGGGCGGCGACGGTATCGCCGTCGCGTGCGACATCGCAGAGCGCGGCTCTGCCGAGGACGCGCTGGCACGTGTGGCGCGCGAGCTCGGGCCGGTGGACATCTTGGTCAACAACGCCGGCATCGGCTCGTACGGCAAGATCCAGGACACCGACGTCGAGCTGTTCGAGCGCATCATGCGCGTGAACTACTTCGGGACGGTGTACGCGACCAAGGCGGTACTCCCGTCGATGATCGAGCGCAAGAACGGGCACATCGTGAACATCGCCTCGATCAACGGGCGGGTCGGCGCACCCATGGAAGCTGCGTACTCGGCGTCGAAGTTCGCCGTGGCGGCTTTGAGCGAAGCCTTATGGTTCGAGCTACGGCCGAAAGGCGTGAACGTGTCGCTGATAAACCCCGGCCCCGTCGAGACTCACTTCTTCGAGGCGCGCGGCTCAGAATACGCTCGCACCTTCCCGAAGAAAGTGCCGGCCGAGCGGATCGCGCGTGCGGTGATCAAGGCCGTCGAGTCGAACAAGTTCGAGACCTACATCCCCGGGTGGCTCGCGTTCCCGCCCGCGATGAAAGCGGTCGTGCCGCCGATGTACCGGATGGGGACCGCGAGCAACTTCAAGAAAGAGCTCGGGTAGTTCGAGAACCGCGTTGATTCCGCTCGCTCCGTCGGGCACCATAGACGGTTCCCATGGAATCGGCGCAACCGCGATCGGACCATCCCGAGCTGGCCTCCGAGCAGGCCTACATCGACCGCGCGTACGCGCGGCTCGGCAGGATGCGGGCCGACGCCATCGGCATGGCCGCGCGCGCGATGGCGACCGGAGCCCACGGCGGGACGCTGCAATCCCGGTACGAGAGAGACGTGCTCACCCGGGTCGGGCTTCACCGGGGTGAGCAGCTCGACATCGGGGACGAGTCGCTGTGTTTCGGGCGGCTCGACCGCGCCGACGGCGAGCGGTACTACGTCGGGCGGCGCGGCGTTCTCGACGACGACCGGTCCCCGCTCGTCATCGACTGGCGCGTGCCGGCTGCTGCGGCCTTCTACCGAGCGACCGGGCGGCACCCGATGGGGCTCGCTCTACGGCGCCATCTGCTCTGCCGGGGCCGCGAGCTGCTCGCGATCGAAGACGAGCGGTTCGGCGACGGCGGCGATCTCGGGTTGTCGGGGCTGGGTGCGCTCGTCGCGGCGTTGGAGCAACCGCGCACCGGATCGATGCGCGACATCGTCGCAACGGTGCAGGCCGAGCAGGACGAGATCATCCGCGCGGAGTTCCAGGGGATCCTCGCGGTGCAAGGCGGGCCGGGAACCGGAAAGACCGCGGTCGCGTTGCACCG
>JBHELL010000240.1:0-5250 GCA_046263075.1 Actinomycetota bacterium
GCACAGCGCCGTCGACGCTTGCGACCTCGACGGGCTCGCCGGAGCCCATCTTCCGGCCGTCTTCGCTGCGCGCGCGCCACAGCTCGTCCTGGACCCAGACGAAGCCTTCCGGGTTGAGGATGCTTCGCACCTGACCCCGCAGACCGATCAACGCCTGGCGTTGCTCGGGCGGGATCTTCTGGCGCGCGCGGCGCACCCACGTCATCACCGGTACGAAGAAGATCAGCGTCGCGGCGCTCGCGAACCCGACGAGCCACGGCGAGATCCGCGTCGCGTCTGAACCGCCCGGAAGCATGAGCGATGAGCCCGCGACGAAGCCCGCCGCGCCGAGGACCGTCGGGACGGATATCGCGTCGCGTACCACGTCGAGCGTTAGAAGTACGAGGCCGCCGAAGAAGGCGACCATCCCGGGCCAGCGGGCGGGGAGAACCGTGAGGCCGTATCCCGCGCCGACGAACAGGAGCGCGGCGGTCCAGCCGGCGACCCCGAAGCCCGGCTGGAACAGCTCGAACGCGAGCAGCAACGCACCGGCAACGAGCGTCAGATACACGAGGCTCGGGTTCGCGAACGCGTGAAGCAAGCGCCGGATCGGACCCGGTTGGAAGAAGCGGACCGTCGTCTGCTTGTCCGGCAGGTTCAGCGTGACGATGCCGTTCTTCGTCTTCACGGACCTGCCGTTGAGCTGGTTGAACAGATCTTGCAAACCCGGCGCGACGTAGCCGACGGCACCGCGCGAAAGGGCGTCGTTCGCGCGCAAGGCGCCGATGCGCGCGCTCGGCGTCATCGCTCGGATCGGGGCTTCGAAGAACAGGGCTTCGCCGCCGCCTGCGACGCGCGCGCCGCGCGGTCCGGCCCACATCGCGACCGGCACGGACGAGCCGCTGATGCGTTGCGCGAGGACCGACACGTTGACCTTGAGCGCGTCGAGGCTGCTCATCTCGAAGACGAGCAGATCGACCTTGTCTTTCTCCGCCGAGCCGATGCGGTCGGCGATGTAGTTCGCCATCGGCCGGTCGACCACGCCGGATACCTCCGCGACGTCGACGAGCGGCCCCGCCGGCCGCGCGATCGCCAGCGCCGCCGTCGCCGGCCCCACGAGCAGGGCAGCAGCGATCAGGGCGACAAGGGGTTTGCGCATCGGGCGCAATGGTATCGGCGCCGAGCCGCCCGCGTTTCGGCCCCCGCGCGCGGCGCGCGCGGGCTCTAGACTCGTACGGTGGCTCCAACGCTGACGTCCGCGCGCGTCGCCGTCGTTTCCGGGAAGGGCGGCGTCGGCAAGACGACCGTCGCCGCCGCGCTCGCGGTCGCCGCGGCGCGTACGGGCAAGCAGGTCCTCCTCGCCGAGATCGAAGACCGGCGCGCGCTCGCACCGATGTTCGGGATCCCCGAGGTCGGCTACGTCGAGCGCGCGCTCGGGCCGAACCTTGCAGGCATCGAGGTCGAAGCCGACGATGCGCTCGTGGAGTACCTGCAGCACTTCTACGGTATACCGAGGCTGAGCCGCGCACTCGTGAAGTCGAAGGTCGTCGACTTCGCGACGAACACCGCGCCGGGCCTGCGGGACATCCTGCTGATCGGGAAGATCAAAGAGTCCGAGCAGCGGAGGCCCCGCGGCGTGTACGCGTACGACCTGATCGTGATCGACGCGCCGCCGACCGGCCGGCTTCCGCGCTTCCTCGACGCACCGCGCGCGGTCGCTGCGCTCGTGCGCTCGGGACCGATCAAGCGCCAAGCGGAAGGCGTCCTCGATATGGTGCGCGATCCGAAGCGTTTGCAGGTGATCCTGGTCACCCAACCGGAGGAGATGCCGGCGCGCGAAACCGCGGAAGCCGTCGAGACCCTCGGCAAGATGGACATCGCGCTCGGACCGATCGTCATCAACGGCGTGTGGAAGGAGATGCGCGCGCTCGGCAAGGATCCATACGCGTCGTTGCGAGCCGCGGCGGCCGATGCAGGTTTGGGGCTCGGCGAAGAGGCGATCAAGGCGCTGGCAGACGTGTCGTCGGTTCACGCGCGACGAGCCCGCAATCAGCGCAAGGTGATCACCGAGCTGAAGCGCGAAGTGGACCTGCCGCAGGTGACGTTGCCGTTCCTGTTCAACGAGCGGATGGCGCGCCCCGAGCTCGACGTGCTGGCGACGCAACTGGAGGGAGCGTTATGACGCTCGACGCGCTGCTCGACGACCGGCACATCATCGTGTGCACCGGATCCGGCGGCGTCGGCAAGACGACCACGGCCGCGGCGCTCGCGCTGCGCGCGGCCGATCGCGGCCGTAAGACCATCGTGTGCACCATCGATCCTGCGAAACGTCTGGCGCAATCGCTCGGGCTCGACGTGCTCGGCAACACGCCCAATCCGGTCGACCGCGGCAGGGGGAAACAGCGCGGCGAGCTGTGGGCGATGATGCTCGACATGAAACGGACGTTCGACGAGATGGTGCTCGAGATGGCGCGCGGCGACCGCGCGCAGCGCATCCTGTCGAACCCGTTCTACCAACACGTGTCGTCGACGCTCGCCGGAACGCAGGAATACATGGCGATGCAGAAGCTGTACGAGCTGCACGAAGAAGGCCGCTGGGAGCTCATCATCATCGACACGCCGCCGACGCGAAGCGCGCTCGATTTCCTCGACGCGCCGCGGCGGCTGACCGACTTCCTCGAAGGACGGTTGCTGAAGCTGCTGCTGTGGCCGTACATGCGCGCCGGCCGCACCGGGTTACGGATGCTGAACTACGGAACGCAGCTCGTCCTGAAGCAAGTGACGCGGATCACGGGGAGCGAGCTGTTCACGGACCTCGCCGACTTCTTTCAACAGTTCGAGGGGATGTACGAAGCGTTCAAGCGGCGCGCGCGTCGCGTTCGGGAACTGCTCGGCGCGCGCCGCACGGCGTTCGTCGTCGTCACGGCGCCGACCGAGCCGTCGCTGCGTGAGGCACGCTTCTTCGCGGAGCGGCTCGAGAAGGGGAAGATGCCGCTCGGCGGTGTCGTCGTGAACAGGATGCACACGGTGCCGGCGGCGCCGGGCCTCGAAGATCCTGCGACGCTCGCGGCGCGCGCGCCTGCGGGTCTTCTCCGCGACGCGCTCGAGACATACGGTGCGTGGCGGAGCGTTTCGCTGCGGGAGGAGCGGTTGCTGGCGGGCGCGCTCGGGGCGCTCGAGGGCGTGCCGGTGTGGCGCGTGCCGGATCTTGCCGACGACGTGCACGACCTGCGCTCGCTGCGGACCGTCGGGGATCTTCTGGGGGCGACGGGGTGAGGGGACGGATCGGCGGGGATCGGGGGTTCCCGCGTTCGTGGGGCGAAGCGCGCGCGCGCGTTCGGGATGCGATGCGGGGCGGGGAGCCGGTCGGCTTGCCGCTGCCGGACGGCGCCGAGCTCGGCTTGCGCGTCGGCGTCCTCGGCATCGTCACGATCTCGCTCGGGCTCCTCGTCGCGTTGCTCTTCCTGCCGCTCGTCGCCGTCGCCGGTCATTCGGTGCATTCGCTCGCGAAACGTTTCGACGCGCCGCTCGGCCCGGCGGACCTCCCGCCCGTCGCGCAACGGTCGGTCGTCGTCGACCGGCACGGGAAGTTGCTCGGAACACTCACCGGCTACGAGAACCGCGTCGTCGTCCCGTTGTCTAAGGTGCCTCTCATCGCGCAACAAGCCGTGATCGCAACCGAAGACGCGAAGTTCTACACGCACCACGGCGTCGACCTGGCGGGCCTCGTGCGCGCGCTCCTGACGAACGTTCGATCGGGTGAGGTCGTCGAGGGTGGGAGCACGATCACGCAGCAGCTCGTCAAGAACCGGCTCGTCGGTTCGGAACGTTCGATCGACCGCAAGATCAAAGAAGCACGGCTCGCGGTCGCTCTCGAGAAGCGGTTGTCGAAGTCGCAGATCCTCGAGGCGTACCTGAATGAAGCCTATTTCGGGAACGGGCGCTACGGCATCGGGACGGCGGCCGAGTTCTATTTCGGGGAGAGCGTCGACAAGCTGACCCTTGACCAGTCGGCGTTGCTCGCGGGGATCATCAAGGCGCCCGAGGACTTCGAACCGATCCGTCACGCAGCCGTCGCGCGCACGCGCCGATCGGTCGTGCTGCACCGGATGCTCGCCGAGCACTACATCACGCAGGAGAAGTTGCACGCGGCCGACCGTCTGCCGCTCGGCGCCAAAGCGCATCCCCTCGCCGCCGATGCCACCCCGTACTTCGTCGAGTACGTGAAGCGGCAGATCGAGGCCGATCCACGGTTCGGGGACACCGTCGAGGAGCGCGACAACGCGCTCTTCCGCGGCGGCTTGCGGATACAGACGACGCTCGACCTCGCGCTCGAGAACGCGGCGCGCAAAGCGGTCGACGGCGTGCTCGATCGGCCGAAGGATCCGGAAGCCGCGCTCGTTTCGATCGACCCTTCCACCGGTGCGGTGCGCGCGATCATCAGCGGACGCAACATCTTGAAGGAGCATTTCGATCTCGCCGTGCAAGGCCGGCGGCAGCCCGGCTCGACGTTCAAGCCCTTCACCATGATCGCGGCGCTCGACGCGGGGATGGCGCCGAGCCTCATGCTGGACACGCCGTCGCCGCTGCACGTGAAGGATCCCGGCACCGGCAAGATGATCGACGTTCCGAACTACGACGAGCGCGGACACGGCATCATCGACATGCGCGAAGCGACCAATGAATCGGTGAACACGTACTACTACCAGCTGATCACGCGCGTGGGGCCGCAGAAGGTCGCGGACATGGCGACGAAGCTCGGTATCGAAACGTCGCTGAACCCGGTGCCGTCGCTGACGCTCGGCACCACGTCGGTGTCGCCGCTCGAGCTTGCGAGCGCGTACGGGACGCTCGCCGACGACGGCGTGCATTGCACGCCCTATTCGATCGTTCGCGTGACGGACTCGACGGGACACGAGATCATGCACAACGACGCGCAGTGCGAGCAGGCGGTACCGCCCGTCCTCGCGCGCCGAGCCACCGACGTCCTGCGCGGCGTCGTCGAGCACGGCACCGGCCACACGAACGGGCAGATCGGCCGGCCGGCGACGGGCAAGACCGGAACGACAGACAACTACACGAACGCGTGGTACGCGGGGTACACGCCGCAGTACGCGACCGTCGTGTGGCTCGGATACCTGAAAGATGCGAACGGCCGGCCGTGCCAATGCGTGCCGCTCTACAACATCCACGGGTTGCCGAAGGTGTTCGGCGGCAGCCTGCCCGCGATGATCTGGTCGCGCTACATGCGCGCGGCGGAGCGCGGTCTGC
>JBHELL010000241.1:0-8506 GCA_046263075.1 Actinomycetota bacterium
ATGCGACACCGTGAGTACCCCATCGAAGGCGTGCAGTTCCATCCGGAGAGCGTGCTCACGACCGAAGGGCCGCGCCTCCTCAAGAACTTCCTCGCGCGCTGCGCGACTCCCGCGCGCGCCTGATTCGCTACGGCGTCGGCGAAGACGTATCGGTCGGCGGCGGCGAGCTTTCCGTCGGCGGCGGCGAGCCGCTCGTGTAGTAGATCGTCACCGTCGAGCCTTGCGCCTGCTGCTCGCCGCCCTGCGGGTATTGTCTGCACACGTAGCCGTCGGGCTGCAGGCAATCCGGGCTCGGCGATTCCGGGATCGCTTGATACTTGAACCCGTAGTTCTGCAGCTTCGCCTCGGCTTGGTCGAGCGGTAGCCCGGTGACACTCGGCACCGCTTGCGTGGGTGGACCACTGGAGACTTGGAGGTCGACGGCGCTTCCTTTGGCGGCGAGCCCGCCACTCGGGTTCTGGCTGATAACGAACCCACGCCGGACCTGCGTGGACTCTTGGAAATCCACCTTGCCGATCTTGAACCCGGCCGCGCGCAGCTTCGACTCGGCGGACGATTGCGACATGCCCGTGACATCTGGGACCTGGACCGTCTCGATCCCGAGCGACGGCGCGAGCTTGACCTTGATCTTCTTCTTGTCGATCTTCGTGCCACCCACAGGGTTCTGCTCGGCGACCGTTCCTGCCGGGTATTTGTCGCTGAACACACCGTCGAGGATCTGGACGCTGAAGCCGGAGCTTTCGAGACGGTCGACCGACTCACTGAAGGGTTTGCCCCGCAGATCGGGGACGGTTCCTTCGGCGGTTCCACCGAACAATCCGGCGATGGCCCACGCCGCGACGCCCACGATCGCAAGCAAGATCGCCGCGAGCAGGATCAAGCCCGTCCGGCGACGCTTCTGCTCGGGCGTCGCGTCGCGGTGCACGCGCGGCATCGTCGACCGATCGACCATGATCGTCTCCGCGCTCGACATGTCGACGACACCGGTCATGTCTGCGAGCACCGGCGGCGCTTCGACCGGCCGGCCGTGCAGCGCGCGCAGGAGATCCTCGCGCATCTCTTCCGCCGTCTGGTAGCGATTATCGGGATTCTTCGCGATCGCCTTCATGACGATCGCTTCGAGAGCCGGCGGAACGTCCGGGTTCAACCGGGACGGAAGCATCGGCGCTTCCTTCACGTGCTTGTACATGATCGCGACGGGCGAGGAGCCGGTGAACGGCACCTGACGCGTCAGCATCTCGTACAAGACGACGCCGACGGAGTAGATGTCGCTGCGCGCGTCCACCTCGTGCGACTGCGCCTGCTCCGGAGAGAAGTACTGCGCGGTGCCGAGCACCATCGCGGTCTGGGTCACGCTTTCGCCTGAGATCGCGCGCGCGATGCCGAAGTCGGCGACCTTCACGCTGCCTTGCGGCGTGATCATGATGTTGGCCGGCTTGATGTCGCGGTGCACGATCCCGTGCTGGTGTGCGAACGACAATCCTGCGCAGACCTCTGCGCCGATCTCGGCGACTCGCTCTGGAAGTAGCGGCCCCTCTTCGCGGATGACGTCGCGAAGCGTCTTGCCCTTCACGTACTCCATCACGATGTAGTGGGTGCCGTCGTCCGACCCGGTGTCGTATACGCCGACGATGTTCGGGTGGTTGAGCGACGCCGCGTTCTGCGCCTCGCGCCGGAAGCGCTCGATGAAATGCGGGTCCCCGGAGTATTGGGTCAGAAGGCACTTCACCGCGACCGTGCGACCGAGGACCCGATCCTTGCCGAGCCAGACCTGCGCCATGCCGCCGGCGCCGAGCTGGTCGGACAGCTCGTAGCGGTCGGAGAGGGCGGTCATCGGGGGCATAGAACGATCACGGTCATACCTTCCAGATATCGGTCGCTGATGTATCGGACTCGCGACGGCGAGAAACGGTAGCACCCGGTTGCACCGCGCGCGCCGGTCCCGGTGCGATCACGCAAGATGATGATCCATCGCGTACTCGAGCAGCGCGCGCGCCACCGGACCGGCGACCTTTCCGCCGGTCGCCTCGCTCTTGAGCGTGCCGCCGTTCTCGACGACCACCGCGACGGCGATGTGCGGTCCCCAGGCGACGAACCAGACGTGCGGCGGCTCGCCGGGGCGGCCCGTCTGCGCGGTGCCGGTCTTGCCGCCGATCTGGCCGCTGCACGGGTGCCGGAAGTGGACCACCGTTCCCGTCCCGGCACACACGACGCCGGTCATCAGCTTCCGCATCAGCTGATCGCTGTGGGTGGAAAGAACGCGCCGGATGACGTCCGGCTTGATCGTCACAAGGACGGAGTTCGTTTCCGCATCGAGCACCTTGGACACGACGTGCGGCTTCATGAGCTGGCCGCCGTTCTCGACCGTCGCGCCGACGAGCGCCATCTGCAGCGGCGTGACGCCGACGCTTTGCTGACCGATGCCTACGTAAGGCGGGAACGCGTTGCCTTCATCCGGTGTGTCGCACGTAAAGCCGGAGGGGGGCGAGGCGACGCACGCCGGGATCGCGTTGAGCTCGATGGGGAGCTGACTGTCGAGCCCGTATCGCTCGGCCATCGACACGAGCTTGCCGAGCTTGATCCGCAACGCCAACTGCGCGAACGCGGTGTTGCAAGAAACCTCGAAGCTTCGAAGGAGCGATCCGCCGCAGAACTCGCCGCCGAAGTTGCCGAGCGTCTTCGTCGTGTTCGGCAGCGACAGTCGCGACGTCGCGCGGAAGGACGTATTCAGCGTCATGCCGCCGAGCTCGATCCCGGCGGATGCCGTGATGATCTTGAACGTCGAGCCTGCCGGGTACCGCACCTGATACGCGCGCGACAGCAAGGGGTTCTGCGGCAATCGCTCGAGACGTGCTTTCGCCGCGGTGCACGCGTTCAGCTTGGCGGACGTCACGACGTTCGGGTCGTACGACGGGTTGCCGTACAACGCGAGCACCGCGCCGGTGCGCGTGTCGATCACGGCTGCGCCTCCTCGCTCGCCGTGCGCTTGCAGCTGCTGCTGCGCGAGCCTCTGCAGCCCCGGATCAACCGTCAGCTGCACGCGGTTGCCCTCGTGCGTGCGCCCGAGCAGCGAGTCGACCCATCCTTGTGTCGTCGTGGGCGCTCGTCCCGAGAGGTAATCGTTTCCGTACCGCTCGATCCCGGTGCTGTCGCAGAAGAACGGAGAGGTGTAGTAGCCCGTGATCTGACCGAACAGCGCGCCTTGCGGGTAGCGCCGCGACCACGTGAACGTCGGGTCGCCCGAGGGGACCGACTCGGCGAGCACGGTGCCGTCGTGAGCGAGGATCTCGCCGCGCTTCACCTTCTCCTCCGCGTACGCGCGCCGCCGGTTGAGGGGGTTGTCGTCGAGCGCCTTCGATTTCCCGAGTTGGATGATGTTGAGGTTGACGAACAGGGCGACGAACGCCAGGGCGAGGATCAAGGAGATCTTGCGGACCGATGTGTTCACGTGACGGCCTCCCCGTCCGAGATACGCATCAGCAGCGCGATCAAAGCGAAGTTGGCCAGCAAAGAAGATCCTCCGTACGACACGAACGGAAGCGTGATGCCGGTCAGCGGCATCAATCGCGACACCCCGCCCATGATGAAGAAGGCTTGCAAGCCGATGATCACCGTCAAACCAAGCGCCAGCAACGTCCCGAACTCGTCACGCGATCGCAGCGACGTGTGCATGCCGCGCGCGATGAGGATCGCGAAGAGCAGGATGATCGCAGTAACGCCGAGCAACCCGAGCTCCTCACCGATGCCGGCGAATATGAAGTCCGTCGGGAGCGTGCCACTTCGCAAGCCCGGATCGATCAGGTCTGGATGCCCGCGGGCGAGTCCGGTTCCCGTGAGGCCGCCTGCGCCGAGGGCGAAGTACGACTGCGCGATCTGGCGGCCTGCGCCACTGAAACCCGTGATCGGGTTGTTGCCCCAAGGGTTCAGCCACGACGCAACGCGTGTCTGAACGTGTGCGAACGAGTGATAAGCGACGTATATGCCGACGACGGCGAGCGCAGAGCCGGCGAGCGCGTAGGCGGTACGGCTCGTCGCCGCGTAGACGACGATGACGAACAACCCGAAGAAGAGAAGGGACGAGCCGAGGTCTGTTTCGTAGAACATGACCGCGAGCGAGATGAACCACGCCAGCAGCAGCGGACCGAAGTGCCGGGGTGCCGGGAACTGGATCGGACCGATGCGCGCGCTGGCCACGGTCATCACCTCGCGGCGTTCGGCGAGGTACCCGGCGAGGAAGGCGGCGAGCACGACCTTCGCCGCTTCGGCCGGCTGGAAGTTCAACGGCCCGAGGTGGATCCATAGGCGAGCGGTTCTCCCGAGGTCCGTCCCGATCGGCGAGAGTGGGAGCAACAGCAGCGCGATGCCGACGACCATGAGCGAGTAGCGGTACTGCTGCACGACGCGATGATCCCGGATCAGGACGAGCGTCAGCACGAACGCTCCGATGCCGATCGCGAGCCACGCGAGTTGCCCGTTCGCGAGGGACGGGTCGAGGCGGCGCACCATCCCGAGCCCGAAGCCCGATAGGGCGATCGCGAGCCCGTATAGGATCGGGTCGGATGCGGGCGCGAACTTGCGGATCGCGAGGTGCCCCGCGATGGCGAGAGCAGCGAACGACGAGAAGGTCTTGAACAGGTCGGGCGTCAGCGTCGTCCCGTGCGCGAGGTCGACCAACACACCGGTTCCGAACGCGATGAGCAGCCCCAGGATCACGAGGCTGAGCTCGGCGTTGCGCGGCTTCACGGTGTCGCCTTCGTCGTCGGGGACGGCTTCGAGCCGGGCTGAGCGGTCGGGCTCGGCGACGGCGACGCTATGAGAGGTATCTGCATCACTTTCGCGCGCGCATCATCCAAGGATGTAGCCGTCTCGCCGTCACGCAGATGTTGGATGAAGTACGCCGCGACCCGTTCCGTCGGCACCGTCGTCGGCTCGTACACCTTCGACATGTGCATGCCGGCGAACGAGACGGGCAGTCCTCGATAGATCACGACATGATCGCCGTCCACACCGACGTAGTAACTGTTGTTCGCCCACGCGCGGACCCCGAAGAAGCCTCCGAAGGCGACGATGACGATGACGCCGAGCCACACCAGCAACCGGCGCGGCATCCGGCGCGCGCCGGCCGCGCGTGGGCGCGCGCGGTGTGCGGCGCCTTCCACGGTTCCGGACACATCGACGACGACGACGGTGATGTTGTCGACGCCGCCGCGCGCGTTCGCTTCGTCGACGAGGTGATCGCACACCTCTTGCAGGTCGCTTCCGGTCTGGGCGAGCTCTCGGATCTCGACGTCGGAGAGCATCGCGGTCAACCCGTCCGAGCACAGCAGCAGCCGGTCGCCGGGATGCAGCGGGATCTCGAGCTCGTCGACCTGGATGTCGCGCTCCGCACCGAGCGCGCGCGTCAGCATCGACCGTTGCGGGTGTGTTTCGGCCTGTTCGGGGGTCAGTTTCCCTTCAGAGACCATGCGTGCGACCAGTGTGTGGTCGCGCGAGATCTGCGTGATCTCGCCCTCGCGCATCAAGTAGCAGCGTGAGTCTCCGACATGCGCGAGCGTCGCCTTGGCATCGTCGAGCACGATCGCGGTCATCGTCGTCCCCATACCGCGCAGGCCGGCGTCGGCCTCGGCTCGCTCCACGACGGCGCGGTTCGCCCTCCGAACCGCGTGCGCAACGCCGTCGGCGGCGCGCGCCGCGTCGAGCTTGTCCAGCGCAGCGATCGGCTCGAGCGCGATGGTGCTGGCCACGTTTCCGGCGCGGTGCCCGCCGAGCCCGTCCGCGACCGCGAATACGCGGTGGCCCTCGAAGAACGAATCTTCGTTGCGCTCACGTGTGCGACCGACGTCGGTGCGCGAAGCGGAGCGCAGCTTGAGCGTCACCGCCGGACCTCGACGATCGTCTTGCCGACGCGAACCTCGTCGCCGACCGCGATCGGCGCGGGCGCCGTGACCTTGACGCGGTTGAGGTACGTCCCGTTCGTCGAGCCCATGTCTTCGACGAACCAGGCGCCGTCCTTCGCGTACAGCCGCGCGTGCGTCGTCGAGACATATGTGTCGTCGAGCGGCACCGTGCAGGACTGACTCCGTCCGAACGTCATCTCTTCCTTGAGGGGCATCGATTGCTGCGGCTTCTCCGGCTCCCGGATCATGACGGCGCGCGGCACACCCCGGCGACGAACCGGTTTGCGCGCGCCCTTGGGCTTCGGAACCCGAGGCCCGACGAGGTCCAGATACATGATGCGTACCGCGCGCGCGATGAACAGATAGAAGAGCGCCAGGAACAAGAACTTCAGTGTCGTGAGAACGATGGGGGGCATGGAGGCGCTACGGTCTCCGGAATTCCAGCGTCGTCTCTCCAAGAACCAGCCGGTCGCCCGGTGTCAGGCGATGACGGTTGACGCGTTTGCCGTTGATCTCGGTGCCGTTCGTCGAGCCGAGATCGATCATCACCCATTCATCACCTTCGCGCCGGACCTCCGCGTGTCTGCGCGAGATCCCAGGATCTGCGATCACGACATCGCAATCCTTCTGCCTGCCGAGCACAAGCGCTTCTTTCGACAGCGGCCACGCCCGGGTCGTCTTTCCGAGTTGGACGAGCTCGGCGTCGGCGGACATCGCCATCTGGATCAGCTGCGTTTGGGGACCGGCCTCTGGCTCGGGCTTCGTCGACTCGACGTATCCCGTCTCGACCTGGAAGGTGCCGCTCTTCACGGCGGCGTCTTCGACGAGGTGTATCTCGGGCGGGCCGACCATCTGCCATTTCTCTGCACTCGCCGCCCTCTTGGCGACCGCGCCGAGCTCCTTCTTGAGCGTCTTCTCGATCTGCACCATCCGCGCGAAGTCTTTGCGGGAGAGCTTGAACGTGAACGCGTTGGGGGCGAAGCTCGCGCCGGAGACAGCCTTCACCTGGTCTTCGTCCATCGACCGGACCATGCGCTTGCCGAGCTCGACGGGCTGGACGCCGCCGCCGGGCAGCGTGCGCGCGAAGAATCCCTCGACGATGGACTCGAGGCGCTTCTCGACTTCGCGGAGGATGCCCACAGCTCGGCGGGATTCTATCCCGGCAGGTGGCAAGGTCATCCTCCCGAACGGGCAACGGATGGTTGACTGGTAAACTCGGCGCCCGCCGGTCGTCGTGGTGTACGTTCCGGCACCCGGGCGACTGGCGGAACATGGCAGACGCGCAGGATACAGGTTCCTGTGAGGGCAACCTCATCGGGGTTCAAATCCCCGGTCGCCCACGTGTAGTTTCCGGATCGCCGTCGATATGCTCCGCGACATGTTGAGGATCGAAGGCGCGCGACTGTACGACGGCAACGGGGGCGAGCCGCTCGACGACGCGGTTCTGATAGCCGGGCCCGATGGCAGGATCACCTATGCCGGTCCGGCGAAGGGGGCGCCGAAGTCGGGCGGGGAGCGGATCGACGCTGCCGGGCGCGCGCTCATCCCTGGGCTCATCGACTGTCACGTGCACCTTTGTTTCGACGGCGTCGCCGATTTCGAAGGGGAAGCGGCCGAGATGGCGGGGAACCCGGCGCGCGCAGCGCTGAAGGCTGCGGCCAACGCCAAGCGCGCGTTGCACGCCGGGATAACGACGGTGCGAGACCTCGGCGGCATCGGAACGGCGACGATCGAAGCCGCGCGCGCGCAGGCCGAAGGCATCATCGAAGGGCCGCGCATCATCACGACGGGCGAGGCGCTGACGATAACCGGCGGGCACGGGCACTTCATCTCGCGTGAGGTCGACTCTGCAGAAGACATGGTGCGCGCGGTGCGCGCGCTGAAGAAGGCGGGCGCGACCTGTATCAAGATCATCGCGACCGGGGGCGTCCTGACGCGGGGGATCGGTGCGCAACGGTCGGCATTCACCGCCGCCGAGATCGCCGCCGCCGTCAACGAAGCGCATGAAGCGGGGATGCGAGTCGCGGCGCACGCGATCGGTGCAGCCGGGATCGTGGCCGCGTTGCAAGGCGGCGTCGACTCGATCGAGCACGGCTGCTTCCTCACGGACGAGGCGGTGAAGCTGATGCCGGACAACCCGTCGTGGCTCGTTGCGACGCTCGTGGCACCGCACCAGATCATCCACGGCGGGGAGGGTGTGCCCGAGTTCGCGATCGAGAAATCCGAAGAGGTCGGCGCGTCGCACCGCGCGTCGTTCCGGAAAGCAGCCGAGGCCGGAGTGAACATCGCGAGCGGTACCGACGCCGGCACGCCGTTCAATCCTCACGGAGGGTTGTGGCTCGAGCTTCAGCTCATGAACGAGAACGGCATGCCGCTCGACGTATTGTTGAGCGCCGCAACACGGGAAGGCGCGCGTTTGATCGGGGTCGACGACGTCGGAACACTCGAAGCGGGCAAGCGCGCGGACGCCATCCTTCTCGATGCCGACCCCCTCGGCGACGTTGCTGCGTACAGACACGTGTCACTCGTCGTGCAGTCGGGCCGAGTCGTCGCAGACCGCCGCTCGGCGTGATGGAGCGCGCGCGAGCTCACGACATCGCGCTCGCGTA
>JBHELL010000242.1:0-15135 GCA_046263075.1 Actinomycetota bacterium
GTCCACGGGCGCCCGCGATACATGTCGCGGTACACGCCGCGCGTGAAGGGATACGAGCCGGGCGCGCCGAGCTCGCCCGGATCGGCGTTCGGTCCGTCGTAGAACGGCTCGACGGGGATCCCAGATGGAGTCGTGCGTTCGTCGGCCATCGCGCACCATCCTAGAGGACCGGCGCGCGCCCGAACGACTCAACGCGGCGGTCCAAGCGCCGCTTCGAAACGCGCGCGATCCGGAGATATGCTCCCGGGTTGCGGCGGCCTTCTCCCCGCCTTCCGACGAGGAAAGGACCTCGAAGTGGCGCGACTTCCCGAGCGAGTCGGGACGTACTACCGCGGCGGCCAAGGGCAATGGTCGTGGGCACTCCATCGGATCACCGGCGTCGCGGTCGCGCTGTTCTTGTTCGTGCACATCCTCGACACGTCGCTCATAGCAGCCGGGCCGAAGGTCTACGACAAGATCATCGGGACCTACCACAACCCGATCTTCCGCCTGCTCGAGATCGGGCTCGCGGTCGCGGTCCTGTACCACGCGCTCAACGTCTTGCGCATCATCTTGATCGACTTCGTCCCGCGGATGGCCGACTACTCGAAGGAGCTGTTCCGCGCGAGCATGGGCCTCTTCATCGTCCTCGTCGTTCCGGCTCTGTACTTCATGGGCCGCACCTTCGTCAGAAGCCTCTGATGGGCCTGGACCTCCGCACCGTCCGCACGCCCGCCGACGCGAAGCGCTCCGCGACGTCCTCGTGGGAGCTGTGGTCGTGGTTCTTCATGCGGATCTCCGGCCTCCTGCTGACGATCCTCGTGCTCGTGCACCTCACGATCATGCTCGTGATTAGCGGCGGGATCGACCGCGTGAACTTCGCCTTCGTTTCCGGCCGTTGGTCGAGCGCGTTCTGGCAGCTCTGGGATTGGACGATCCTGTTCCTCGGTCTGCTGCACGGCACGAACGGGATCAAGATCGTGATCAACGACTACTCGACGACGCCGGGAAAGCGGATCGCACTCAAGTCATTCGTCTACACGCTCGCGTTCATCTTGCTCTTGCTCGGTTCGCTTGTGATCCTGACCTTCGACCCATCGAAGGCGATCCGATGACGACGTATCACACGTACGACGCGGTCGTCGTCGGCGCCGGCGGCGCGGGGATGCGCGCTGCGCTCGAAGCGTCGAAGCACGTGCGGACGGCCGTCATCACGAAGCTGTACCCGACGCGCTCTCACACCGGCGCTGCACAGGGCGGGATGTGCGCTGCGCTCGCCAACGTTGAAGAAGACAACTGGGAATGGCACGCGTTCGATACGGTGAAAGGCTCGGATTTCCTCGCCGACCAAGACGCCGTCGACATCATGTGCAAAGAAGCGATCGACGCCGTGATCGATCTCGAGCGCATGGGCATGCCCTTCAATCGAACACCCGAAGGTCGGATCGACCAGCGACGCTTCGGAGGGCACACGCGCAATCACGGAGAAGCCGCCGTCCGCCGGGCTTGTTACGCCGCCGATCGCACCGGCCACATGATCCTGCAGACGCTGTTCCAGAACTGCGTGAAGAACGACGTGCAGTTCTTCAACGAGTTCTACGTGCTCGACTTGATCATGTCCGGCGACCGCGTCGCAGGCGTCGTCGCGTACGAGCTCGCGACGGGCGAGCTGCACGTGTTCCATTCCAAGGCCGTGCTGTTCGCGAGCGGTGGCTACGGCAGGGTCTTCAAGGTCACGTCGAACGCGCACGCGCTGACCGGCGACGGACCGGGCGTCGTCCTTCGGAAAGGCTTGCCGCTCGAGGACATGGAATTCTATCAATTCCATCCGACCGGGATCTACGGCATCGGCATCCTGCTCTCCGAAGCCGCGCGCGGCGAAGGCGGGATCATCCGCAACGCGAACGGCGAGCGATTCATGGAGCGCTACGCACCGACGATCAAGGACCTCGCCCCCCGCGACATGGTGTCGCGCGCGATCTACTTCGAGATCAAGGAGGGTCGAGGCGCCGGTCCGGACAAGGACTACGTGTACCTCCACGTGGATCATCTCGACCCGCGCGTGGTCGAGGAGAAGCTCCCAGACATCACGGAATTCACGCGCATCTACCTCGCCGTCGAGCCGCTGAAGGAAGGCGTTCCTATCCAACCCACGGCCCACTATGCGATGGGCGGCATCCCGACGACTACCGATGGACGCGTCATCTCGGACGCCTCGAACGCGCCGGTGCCGGGCCTGTACGCAGCAGGCGAATGCGCGTGCGTTTCCGTGCATGGAGCGAACAGGCTTGGGACGAACTCACTGCTCGACATCGTGGTTTTCGGACGACGGGGCGGGGCGGCGATGGCAGAAGAGGCCCTTCGGTCCGACCTTCCTCCGCTCCCCGAGCACCCGGAGCGAGACACCGAGAGGATGCTCGCCGACCTGAGCGAGCGCGCGCGCACCGAGGTGCCGGTGAAGATCCGCGCCGAGATGCAGCGGTCGATGGACGACAACTGCGGCGTCTATCGGACGGACGAGACCTTGCGCGATCAGGAAGGGATCCTGGCCTCACTCCAAGACCGGTTCCGGCGCGTCGGCATCCAAGACAAGTCCAAGCGGTACAACACCGATCTGATGGAGGCCGTCGAGCTGGGGTTCCTGCTCGATCTCGCGCAAACGATCGTCGCGGCCGCGCGCGCGCGCACCGAGTCGCGCGGCGGTCATTACCGAGGCGACTTCGACAAGCGCGACGACGTGAGCTGGCTGAAGCACTCGCTCGCGTGGAAGATCGACGGGGATACCAAGCTCGACTACAAACCGGTCGTGATCGATCGATACCAACCGACGGAACGGAAGTATTGATGCTCGTGCATCGCAGATAGCCGGAACAATGACTGTGATCGTCGCTTACGGTACCGCCGCGGTGACGAAGCCGACCTTTGGGGGTTGAGATGACCTGGACGAAGAAGATCGACGCGCTCGTGGACGAGAAACACGTGTTGACCCACCCCTTCTACGTCGCATGGTCGAAGGGCGAGCTCAGCATCGAAACGCTCCGTGAGTACGCGAAGCAGTACTACAACCATGTGGCCGCATTCCCCCGTTACATCAGCGCCATCCACACCCAGACCGAGGACCTGCGCGCGCGGCAGTACTTGCTCGACAACTTGAACGACGAGGAGCGCGGCGACGAGAATCACCCGGAGCTGTGGCTCCGGTTCGCGGAAGCCCTGGGTTGCACACGAGACGACGTCCGCACGGCCGACCTGCTCCCCGAGACCACCGCTTGCAACGAGACGTTCAAGAACATCACATCCTCGCGCGGCAGCATCGCGGGCGTCGCGGCCCTCTACGCGTACGAAGCGATGATTCCGGCCGTCTCGGTCTCGAAGATCGAAGGGTTGCGCGCGTTCTACGGGATCGACTCGGACGAAGCATTGCGATTCTTCGACGTCCACATCGAGGTCGACGGATGGCACGCAGACGTCGCGCGCACCCTGCTCGCCGAAGCGACCGCTTCGGAGCAAGAGGCAGCGCTCGATGCCGCATCCGAATCGCTCGATGCCATCAACTACCTGCTCGACGGCGTCGTGCGCGCGTACTGCCCAGAGGTCGTAACGGCGTGAGCAAGACACCCGAAGCGCGCGTCCGCGTCCTGCGTTTCAACGCTGAAAAGGACGAGCAGCCGCACTGGGAGCAGTATTTCGTGCCGTGGCAGCGGCTCGACCGGGTTCTGGACGCATTGCACTTCATCAAGTGGAACATCGACGGATCACTCACGTTCCGGAGATCGTGCGCTCACGGCATCTGTGGCTCGGATGCGATGCTCATCAACGGCGTCAACCGGCTCGCGTGCAAGGTGCTCATCAAGGATCTGAAACAGCCGATCACCGTCGAGCCGATCCGCGGCCTCCCGGTCGAGAAGGATCTGGTCGTCGACATGGATCCGTTCTTCGAGTCCTACCGCCGCGTGATGCCGTTCCTCGTGAACGACGAGCCTGCACAGGGCCGCGAGCGCCTGCAGTCGCCCGAGGACCGCGCGCGCTACGACGACACGACGAAATGCATCCTGTGCGCGGCGTGCACGACGTCGTGTCCGATCTTCTGGGCGGACGAGAAGTACACCGGCCCCGCCGCCATCGTGAACGCGCACCGGTTCATCTTCGACAGCCGCGACAACGCCGGACGGAAACGGCTGGAGATCCTCGGGGAAAGCGAGGGCGCGTTCAAGTGCCGAACGACGTTCAACTGCACAGACGCATGCCCCCGCGGCATCCACGTCACGCGCGCGATCCAGGAAGTGAAGCAAGCGATCCTGCTCGACAAGGTCTGATCGACGAGCCGGAAAAACGACGAGGAGCCGGCCCCCATGCCGACTCCTCGCGCTCCTCTCCCTCATACAGCTCGACGAGATGAGCGCCGCCACAGTGATTCGTTTCGAGGATTCGGCGTTGTGACTCGGCCTCCTTCCCCACCGCGGACGGACAAGGTGGGGCGATGAGGTACCAACGGGCCGATACCGCGAACCACAACGGGGCGCACGTTCGGGCAGAACGGGAAGGCGTTTCGGGGAAAGCGGAAGCGCCGCGGCTCAGCGCGCACGCGGCACGAAGCCGACGCGCTCGTACACCGTCGAAAGTGTCTTGCCCGCGATCGCCTGCGCCTTCTCCGCGCCGAGCTCGAGGACGCGCGTGAGCTCCGCCGGATCGCTGGAATAGCGCCGATACCGTTCCTGTACCGGCTCGAGGAATGACACCAGGGCCTCACCGAGATCCTTCTTGAGATCCCCGTAGCCCTTGCCTGCGTACTCTCCCTCGAGATCTGCGACCGTCCGTCCGGCGGCGGCCGAGTAGATCGACAAGAGGTTCGTGATGGCCGGCTTGTCATCGCGCGCGACGATCTCGCGGCCCGAATCCGTCACGGCAACCTTCACCTTCTTTCGGATCGTGTCCGGCGGGTCGAGCAGATCGATCGTGCCTTGCGGCGACTCCACGGACTTCGACATCTTGGATGTCGGCTGCTGCAGGTCCATCACGCGCGCGCCGATCTTCGGGATGGCGGCTTCGGGGATGACGAACGTCTCGCCGAACCTGCTGTTGAACCGCTGCGCGATGTCGCGCGTCAGCTCGAGATGCTGGCGCTGGTCGTCACCGACGGGAACCCGGTCCGCGTTGTAGAGCAGGATGTCTGCCGCCATGAGAACGGGATAGCCGAAGAGCCCCGCCGACGCCGAACCTTCCTGCTGCTTCGCGGACTTGTCCTTGAACTGCGTCATCCGCCGGAGCTCACCGAACATCGTGACGCAGCCGAGCACCCAAGCGAGCTGTGGGTGCTCGGGTACCTGCGACTGCACGAACAGCGTCGCCTTCCGCGGGTCGATACCGATCGCGAGGTAGACCGCCGCGAGGTCGAGGGTGGCTCTCCGCAGCTCCTCGGGGTCCTGAGGGACCGTGATCGCGTGCAGGTCGACGATACAGAACAGCGAATCGTGCTCTTCCTGGTCGGCGACGAACTGGCGTAACGCGCCGATGTAATTACCGATGTGGAGACGGCCGCTCGGTTGTACCCCTGAGAACACTCGCGCCATGACCGAAGCGTATCAACGCCGCTTGCCGCGGACCGTCGGATAAGGGGTTAGGCGGCGCCGACGGAGAGCCCGTCGACGTAGACGGGCGCGCCGGACGAGGAGATCTTGATCGTGATCGTCGTCGGGCCGCTCAACGTCGACCGCGCCGAGACCGGAAGGATCTGTTCGTACGCGGTTGTCGACGCGTGCAGGGAGATCCTCTTGAGGAGGGTGCTGCCGGAGAAGACGTCGACCGTTCCGCACGTGCTGCACCGCGTCACGACGATCGAAAGGGTCTTGTACTCGACGCCCGTGAGTGTCAACGTCACACCCTTGCGCGTCCCGTAGGTGAACGTCCCGAGATAGGACCGCGAGGACGTGTGACGCACCCACCCCGAGCTCGGCGTAAGCGAGCGATCGTCGACGGGAACTGCGGTGCAGCGCCATGCACCCGAGGCGCCGATGTTCCACGCACCATCGCGCGCGCGTGCTTGGAAGCAGTAGCTGTACCCGGCCGATCCGGAGAACGAGCCGGCGCTCGCGCCGGTCCACGCTGTCCAGGTGCGCGGCGCGCGGAAGCCTCCGTTCCACGGCGCGTACTTCTGGGTTACGTCGAACGTCTTGCGCGCGCCTGCCGGTCCGGTATCGCTCGCGCTCCACGCGACGCCGAAACGGGTCGCGCGGACCCAGATCGGAAGAGATCCGATGACGCCGGCGGCCGGAGCGGTCGAATCCGGCGCGAAGGTGACCGCGCGATCCAGGTTGAGCCGGCCTCCCGTCGCCGTCTTCCCGCTCAGCGACGACAGGTAATCCACCGACCCGAGAAGCACGTTGCGAACGTGGGAGACGCTCGGGCTCGCCGACGCCGCCCAGGCAACGGCGGCCGCACCCGAGACGAACGGCGTCGCCATCGACGTTCCCGATAGGTACGCCCAGCGGCCGGCCACGTCGGTCCTGCCCCAGGTATCGGGCGAGCCCCCGTGCGTCCACTTCGAAAGGTCCGTCTCGAAGCCATCCGAGAAGAACGGAACGCCGTTGCAGGCCACATCGACCCCGTCGACGTAGACGCCGTCCGAGACGGCAGAACCGTCGGTGTGGAGGTGATAGCGGAACAACAGCGAGGACACCGACGGCAGGGCGACGGTCTCGACGGCGAACGCTCCGTTGGTGTTCGGCAACAGCCCGCCGAGGATCGACCACGTGGCTCCGTTGTCGGTCGACCGTTCGACCGAGAATGAGTCGCCCGCGCCGAGCGATTCCCGAACGTGGTAGGTGAGCGCGCACGACGACAGCGTGTGCAGGTCGAGCGGCTGCGCGATCTGCGCCCAGGTGTCGGCATCGTCGGCGTATGCGCCGTTGGGACTGTCGCTCAAGCTGTACGAGCCGTCGGTCGCCGGATCCTCCGGGATCCACGTGCTCGCGATGTTGACCCCCGGCGCGCCGAGGTCGACGGCGGTGCGTCCGTAGTTCGAGAACGAAGCGAGACCGTCGTTCTGATCGGTCGCGGCGACACAGAGGACGTTGCCCGATGGGACGTTGCATGGGTACGTCGGTGTCGTGTCGTTGTTGTTGTGGTCGTTCCCGGCGGCGAGGACGAACAGCGTGTTCGGCGCGCTCGTGATCGCGTCTTCCAGCATCGTGTCGTTGTCTGGTCCGCCGAGGCTCGCGTTCACGACCTTAGCGCCGTGATCTGCTGCATACCCGAACGCGTTCGCGATGTCCGAGGTGAATCCGCTGCCGTTCGCATCGAGCGCGCGCACCGGCATGATCGTCACGCTGCGCGCGACGCCCGTGGTTCCGTACGCGTCGTTCCCGCGCGCCCCGATGATGCCGGCGACGTGGGTCCCGTGCCCGTTCTCGTCGTACGGCGTGTTGTCGTTGTCGACGAAATCCCATCCGTGCAGGTCGTTCTGCTGCGGCGGCGAGGCGTGCGGCGATGGGTTCGTCCAGAGGTGGGCAGCGAGATCTGGGTGGTCGTACGCGACGCCGGTGTCGACGATCGCAACGACGACGCTCGGTGATCCGGTGGTGTGGTCCCAGGCCCCGGAGGCAGAGATGTCGGCGCCGGCTGTTCCGGGGTAACACGTTCCCCCGATGCAAAGGGTCTGGCCCGTGTTGTCGAGCCCCCATTGCTTGCCGAACAACGTGTCGTTCGGAAGCTCGCTTACCTTGTACACGTAGTTCGGCTGCACGGACTCGACGGACGGATCCGACGAGAGCCGCGCGATCGCCGCATCGACCGACTCGTCGGAAGCGATCTTCACCCGCGTCCATCCTTGTCGGAGCGCCGTCGACGACATCGCGTGAATGGCGCGCAGCGCCGAGCCCTGTGACGCGCCGTGACGGAATCGAACGAGGACCTCATCAGGGGCCGAGGCGCGCGCCGCGCTCGGAACGGTTGCCGAACCCGCAGAGGGAACGCCGAGAACGCCCATCAAGACGACGAGCGCGACGACGATCAAGCCGCGCGGACGCGGACCCACGAAAGCCTCCCAGGCGTAACGATCTATACGGATGGTGTCGGTTCGGCCTCGCGAGCTCTGAAGACCCCCGCCCTCCGTTAAGCCCGAACGAGGCGATGACGCGCGCGTTGCCGCTCGGGTCGATGATGCCCACGATGGATCGCCGGCGGTTGATGCGCCTGCGCCATCAGGACGTGCGCGGCTGGGTGATCTTTGCGCGGATCAGGCCGAAAGCTTGGCCAGATCTGCGCATTTCGCCCGAACCGACTCGGCGGCCGCGCGCAGCCCGCGCAGCTCGTCGTCGGTGAGGGGCAGCTCGACGACCGCCTTGACGCCGCCGGCGCCGAGCCGGGCCGGCACGCCGAGGTACACGTCCGAGATCCCGTACTGGCCGGTCAGCCAGACGCACGACGGCATCACCGCGCCGGTGTCTCCGGCAACGGCTTCGACCATCGCAGCCGCCGCGCTCGAGGGGGCGTAATAGGCCGAGCCCGTCTTCAGCAGGCCGACGATCTCCGCACCGCCGTCGCGCGTGCGCTGCACGAGCCTGTCGATCTGCTCGGCGCTCAGCCGGTCGGACAGCGCAGACCCTCCGACCGTCGCTTGCGACGGGACGGGGACCATGGTCTCACCGTGTGAGCCGAGCGTGATCGCCTCGACCTCGCGCGGCGTCACTCCGAGCTCTTCCGCGACGAAATGCTTGAAGCGCGCGCTGTCGAGCATGCCTGCTTGCCCGAGCACACGTTCGTGCGGGAAGCCGGACACCTCGCGGAACAGATGCGTCATCTCGTCGAGCGGGTTCGTCACGACGATCACGACCGCGTTCGGCGAGCTCCCGCAGAAGTTGTCGGCCACCGATCGGATGATCTTCGCATTGACCTCGAGAAGATCCATGCGGCTCATCCCAGGCTTTCGCGGGAGCCCGGCCGTAACCACACAGACGTCCGAATCTTTCGTCTCGTCGTAGGAGTTCGTGCCGACGATTCGCGTGTCGAAGCCTTCGATCGAACGAGATTGCATCATGTCGAGGGCCAACCCTTGCGGGAGGCCGTCGACGATATCGCTCATCACGACCTCATCCGCGACCCCGCTTTCGGCTAACCGCTGGACAGTCGTTGAGCCGTACTTCCCCGCTCCAACTACGGTGATCTTCATGGCGCTCCTTCGTCTAATCTCGAGCAGAATCGTAGGCAGCGTGGCGCGGCCGATGCCAACCAAGGGCTATCGTGCTTCGCCGCCAAGGAGATGCCATGCCCGTCGTGCGCATCACGGGCGTCGATCTCTTCTACATCCGGGAAGGAACGGGCGTCCCGGTCGTGATGATCCGCGGCTCGTGGGGAGACCATCACAACTGGGACGCCGTCGCCCCGGCGGTCGGACGCCGGGAAAGACGTACGAAGGAGCGGGACACGTGCCAATCTGACGCATCCAGGCGAGTACGTCGCTACCGTCGCGCGGTTCTTGCGCGAGGCCGCCGGTTAAGCCCCGAGCTTCTCGATCACCGCGTCGGCCACCTGACTCGTCCCAACGGCCGTTGGATCGTCGCGACGCTCCTTGAGGTCGTAGGTGACGCTTCGCCCTTCCTTGATGACCTCCGCGAGCGCTCCTTCGAGACGATCCGCGGCGGCGTGCTCGCCGAGATGATGCAGCATCAGCACGCCGCTGAACATCATCGCCATCGGGTTGACCTTGTTCTGCCCCTTGTATTTCGGCGCCGAGCCGTGCGTCGCTTCGAAGACGGCGGCTTCGTCGCCGATGTTGGCTCCCGGCGCGACGCCGAGGCCGCCGATCAGCCCGGCGCAGAGGTCGGACACGATGTCGCCGTATAGGTTCGGCAGGACGAGGACGTCGTATTCGGACGGCCGCTTGACGAGCTGCATGCAGAGGTTGTCGACGATGCGATCCTCGAACTCGATGTCGGGGTACTCCTTCGCGACGTCCTGTGCCGTGTGAAGGAACAATCCGTCCGAGAACTTCATGATGTTGGACTTGTGCACGGCGGTGACCTTCTGACGCTTGTATTGACGCGCGTAATCGAACGCAAACTTCACGATGCGGCGCGTCCCGAAGATCGAGATCGGCTTGATCGACACGCCCGAGTCGTCTCGGATCTTCTTCGATTGAACGGAGTTCAGGAACTCGATGACCTTCTTGGCGTCGTCGGTGCCTTCTTCGAACTCGATACCCGCGTACAGATCTTCGGTGTTCTCACGGACGATCACCACGTCGGTGCCGGGGAACGCGCCGGGGATCCCCTCGTAGAACTTGCACGGGCGCAAGCACGCGTACAGGTCTAGCTCCTTGCGCAGCGCGACGTTGACGCTGCGGAACCCGGTTCCGACCGGCGTCGTGATGGGGCCTTTGATGCCGACCTTCGTTTCGCGGATCGAAGCGAGGACGTGCTCGGGCAAGGGCGTCCCGTACTTGCCCATAACGTCCACGCCGGCGTCTTGCACGTCCCAATCGAACGCAACGCCCGTTGCCTCGAGAACTCGCCTCGTCGCCTCTGAGAGCTCGGGTCCGACCCCGTCTCCGGGGATGAAGGTCACTCGGTAGCTCATCGTTGGTTGCCTCCAGAGTGGATGAGGCCCCATCCTCGCACGCTCGGCGCGCGCGGCTCAACGTGGCTAACCGAGCGCTTCGAACGCGAGATCGGGCCGGTTCGTGACGATGCCGTCGACGCCAGCCGCGGCGAGCCCGGCGATGCGGACTGGATCGTCGACCGTCCAGACGGCGACCGGCACACCGAGCGCATGCGCAGCGGCGATCGTCTGCGGCCCGAGATCCGGCGATGCATCGTCCGGCTCGGCTTGCTCGTACCCGCGCGCCTTCGCGTAAGCGACGTTCTCGGTCACGTTGAACCCGACGCTCGGCGGCGCGCCGGGAAGCTGCGACGTCGTGAGGAGAGACGTCGCGATGTCCGGCGCGTGCACCTCGAGATAGTCGAGCGACGTCGGGAAGAAAGACTGTACGACGACGTGAGCGGGATCGATCCCGGACGCGCGCACGTCTGCGACGAGGACGGACGCGGCTGCGATCCCCGTGGGATCGAAATCGTCCTCCCCCGGGATGTTCTTGATCTCGGGGAACAGAAGCCACCCTCCGCCGGTGGCCTCCCGTAGGACGTCTGTGAAGCGAGGCACCGGCTCGAACACGGGCCACGCCGGGAACGTCTTGCGCGCGTCGCACTGCTGCAGCTGTGCCGTGGTGTGCGCGCTCACGTTGCCGGTGCAGTTCGTGGTCGTTCGATCAAGCGTCGGATCGTGGATCACGACGAGCTCGCCGTCGGCGTCGAGCTGCACATCCATCTCCAGCCACACGCCGCGCGCGCCGAATCGCTGCGCGGCTTGTCGGAACGCACCGAGCGTGTTCTCCGGCGCGAGCCCCGCTCCTCCACGGTGCGCGTAGATCGTCGTCGAGCCGCTTGCGCGCGCCGCCGGCGCCACCGAAGCGACGGCGAGCGCGAGGACGATGAGAGCGCGGGTTCTCACGGCTCGACGGTTCGGCGCGTACGTCGCGATGTCCTGCCGAGCCGCAGATGCCCGTCGCTGGATAGGATGAAAAGGACACGATCCCGCTGGAGGGACGATGGGAAAAGGGCTCGAAGACGTCATCGCCGCGCAAACGTCGATCTCCGACATCGACGGCAAGCAGGGGCGTCTCTTCTACGTCGGGTACGACATCCACGACTTGGCGCCGAACTGTTCGTTCGAAGAGATAATCTTCCTCTTGCACGACCTCCGGTTGCCGAACACGGCGGAGCTCGAGGACCTCACCGACCAGCTCGCGCACGAGCGCGATCCGCACGCGTTCATCATGGATCTGATGCCGACGATGGTGAAGCAGACATCGCCGATGTCGATGCTCCGCACGACGGTGAGCGCGATGAGCGCGTACGACCCCGACGGATGGCTCCCGCCGCAGGACGAGCTCGCGTCGAAGCGCAAGGCCATCAGGCTCATCGCGACGATACCCACCGTCATCGCCACGTACGACCGCTTGCGCAACGGCAACGAGATCGTCCGACCGAACCCGAAGTTCGGTCACGCGGGGAACCTTCTTTGGATGCTGACCGGCGTCGAGCCGACCGACGACGATGCGCGCATCCTCGACATCTGCCTCGTGTTGCACGCAGACCACACGATGAACGCGTCTACGTTCGCGGCGCGCGTGGCTGCCTCGACGCTGTCGGACATCCATTCGGCGTGCACCGCCGCGATCGCGACGTTGAAAGGTCCCCTGCACGGCGGTGCGAACGAAGCTGTCATGAAGATGCTGCTCGAGATCGACGATGTCGCGCGAGCCGAGGAGTACATCAAGCAGAAGCTCGCGCACCGCGAGAAGATCATGGGGTTCGGTCACCGCGTCTACAAGACCGAGGACCCTCGCGCGACACACCTGCGCGCGCTGTCCAAGCAGGTCGGTGAGGCTCGAGGGGAAACGAAGTGGTACGAGATCTCCCGGAAGATCGAAGAAGTCGTGATGCAGGAGAAAGGTCTGTACCCGAACGTCGACTTCTATGCGGCGAGCGTCTACTACTCCCTCGGGATCCCGGTCGACCTGTTCACGCCGGTTTTCGCAGCGTCGCGGACCGCCGGATGGACGGCGCACGTTCGTGAGCAGTACTCCGATAACCGTTTGATCCGGCCGGAGAGTGACTACGTCGGACCACGCAACCGTACGTGGGTGCCCATCGAGGAGCGCGGCTGATGAAGGTGTCCGAAGTGATGACGAAGGCGGCCGTCACGGATTCGCCCGCCGACACGCTCGCCGAAGCGGCAACACGGATGTGGAATGCGCAGACCGGGTCACTGCTCGTGATGGACGGCGACAGCATGCTCGGCATCGTGACCGAGCGCGACCTGCTGCGCGCCGTGGCGACCGGTCACGACCCGGCCAAGGTGACCCTGAAAGATGTGATGCGCACCGAGGTCATCTCGTGCGGTCCGCAAACGACGCTCAGGGAAGCCGCGAAGATGATGGCGACGCGCTGGATCCGCCACCTTCCGGTCCTCGAGAACGGCCGGTGCGTCGGCATCGTGTCGCAACGCGATCTGGTCGGCGTTCTCGCCGAGGCGCTGCACGAACCAGACGCCCTGCACGCGCTCGTCGAGTCGAGCAGCCTCGTCCGCGAACGAAGGCTGAAGAGGATCGAAGCGGGCGATCTCGACTAGGACCTGGTTACCGAGGATCGCAGTCGCGCGCTGTTAGCCTTCGCGTGATGCATGAGATCGCGATCGCGGGCTGCGAAGACCCGAACGGGCCGTTCCTCGCCGGCTGCCGCTGTGGGTGGACCGCAGAGATCCGGCCACATTGGTCGCTCGCGCTCGACGACGCACGCCGCCATCTCGAGCAACTCGAAGCCGGCGGCGACGTCGAACAGATCGCTTCATAACCGTTTATCCCGTTGTGCCGGATTCCTTGCGCGCCCTGCGCCTTCCCCATCAGTTGAGGGATAGGATGTTTGAGCCATAGAGAACGGGTCGGGCGGCCGCCAGTATGTGACGGTCCGTCCATTTCCCGTCACGGACGGTATCTGAGGGGGCAGTCTGAGCCGCATCCCTGTCGCGGTTCGCAACATGCGAGCAGCAACGGTCGCATCTGCGATCCTGGTTGCGCTCACGTCCCTCGCGGTTCTTTCGCCCTCACCGGTCGCAGACGTTATAGTGCGCGCCCGCGCCGGGGCCGAAACGCAGGCTGCGCGCGCGGTCGAGTCGTCCGGTGGGACCGTCGGTCGCGGCTTGCCGGTCATCGACGGCTTCGCGGGGAAAGTGCCCGAGCGCGCGGTGGCAGCGCTGCGCACGGATCCGAGCGTCGCATCGATCACCCCCGATGCAAGCTTGCACCTCCTGCACATGGTCGATGGATACGACCCAAACGCCGACGTCAACTCCATGTACTCGGTGACGGACGAGATCAAAGCGCAAGAAGCGTGGTCGCACGGGTATACGGGCGCGGGCGTGGATGTGGCGCTGATCGACTCCGGTGTTGTCCCCGTCAACGGCTTGACCGCGCCGGGCAAGATCATCAGCGGCCCCGATCTTTCTTTCGAGTCGCAATCCGACAACGTCCGCTACCTGGATACGTTCGGTCATGGAACGCACATGGCGGGGATCATCGCGGGTCGCGACGACTCTGCCACGCCGTCGACGTACTCCTCTCACGACAACTTCATCGGCGTCGCCCCCGATGCGCGCATCGTGAGCATCAAGGTCGCGAATGCCAACGGCTCGACAGATGTGTCGCAAGTCATCGCGGCGATCGATTGGGTCGTGCAGCATCGCAACGACGGCGGCCTCAACATCCGCGTGCTCAATCTCTCCTTCGGCACCGACGGCGCACAGGACTACACGCTCGATCCGCTCGCCTATGCCGCTGAGGTTGCCTGGCGCAAGGGGATCTTCGTCGTGGTTTCGGCGGGGAATTCCGGCTCGACGCTGGGACATCTGAACGACCCGGCGACCGATCCATACGTGCTTGCGGTCGGAGCCGACGACGCGGGCGGCACGTACAAGACCTACGACGACGTCATCCCGTCGTGGTCGAGCCGCGGTGACGGCATACGGAACCCCGACATCGTCGCCCCCGGCCGTTCCATCGAAAGCTTGCGCGACCCGGACTCCTACATCGACCAGACCTACCCCGGCGGCCGCATCAACACGAGGTTCTTCCGCGGGAGCGGCACGTCCCAAGCTGCTGCGGTCATGTCCGGCGTCGCGGCCGTACTCATCAGCCAGCGCCCGGACATTAGGCCGGGACAGCTGAAGAAGCTCCTGATGTCGAGCGCGACCTCGATCCCGGGACCAGATGCCACCGCGATCGGATCCGGATTCGTCAATGTGAAGTCTGCGATGAACACGCCGACGCCGAACTACTCGCAGTCATGGACGACGTCGAGCGGGACCGGCTCACTCGAAGCCGCGCGCGGCTCGTCGCACGTTACCGACGGCAACGGCAGCACCCTTAGCGGAGAGCAAGACATCTTCGGCAAGGCGTGGGACGGAACAACGTGGTCGGCGAACGCATGGGCCGGCACGACGGCGTCCGGCTGGAGTTGGAACGGAACCACATGGAGTGGTGGTTGTTGGTGTGGGTCTAGCTGGGCGGGTACGACGTGGTCCGGTACCACGTGGTCGGGGACGACC
>JBHELL010000243.1:0-4913 GCA_046263075.1 Actinomycetota bacterium
GTGTGCACCACGGTGGAGCCGGCGAAGTCACGGAACACCAGGCCGTCCTTGGTAATGCCGTGGAACCAGCCCATCGTGTTGCCGAGCCAGCCGCCCGGACCCCAGACCCAGTGGCCGAAGATCGGGTAGATCAGGCCCGACACGCAGGCGCTGTAGAGGATGTCGCCCTTGAACCCCGTGCGCCCGACCATCGCGCCCGAGGTGATCGTGGACGCGGTGTCGGCGAACGCGAACTGGAACAGGAAGAACGCCAGGAACGCGACCCCCGTCGACCCGTACGCGTCGGTCATGCCGGACAGGAAGAAGTACTGGTGGCCGATGATGCCGTTGCCCGCGCCGAACATGAACGCGAAACCGAACGCCCAGAACAACAAGCCGCAGAGGCACGTATCGACCACGCATTCGAGCAACACGTTGACGGTCTCGCGCGAGCGAGCGAACCCCGCCTCGAGCGCCATGAACCCCGCTTGCATGAAGAAGACGAGGAACGCGGTAACGAGCACCCAGACCGTGTTGATCGGGTTGACGAAGTCGTTCGGACCGTGGCTCGGCGCAGCGGATTGCGCATGCGCAGCCGCCCCGCCGAGGAACGACTGGAACGCCCACATCCCACCGAGCACGAGGCCGATCCCACCCATCTTTCCGCCGAGGATCATGGCGAAAAGCCGCCTCGTATCCCTGTCTCGGAAACCTCGCAACCGCGATCTCATCGTCGTGAACCCCTCCTAGGGAAGGCCGGCTCGATGAAAACGATGGTAGGAGCGCGAGATTTCGTGACGGTGTACACGACGTAAATTGCATGTACCGGGGTTATTACGATCGCGTTACAAGTAGGGCTCAAGTGATGGCCCGGAGTGTCCGATGTTGGACCATAGCAAGACCCTCCTGTCACAGCGGCCGTGGGTGCGGACCCACGGCCGCTTCCTTCGGCGGAGGGTGCGCGCGACGTCGGGCTTACGCGTTGCGGCGCTTGATGACCTGCGACACACCGGTGCCCGCGACGATCAGCAAGGCGATCGCGACGGCGAGGATGAATCCTCCCGAAGACGAACCCGACGAGCCCGTGTTCACCGGCGCCGCGATCGCCCTGCCGGTGCGTGACGGCGATGGTTGCGCCGCCGTCCCGCGTGCGGTGGGTGTGGAGGAAGTCGAAGCCGACGCGGTCGGCGACGCCGATGCCGCCGACTTCTTCACAGTCTGCGTCGAGGTGGGATGCGGCGACGACGAGTGACTCTGCGACGGCGTCGGCGACGCATCCGAGCCGGTGACCGTGATCGTCCCTTTCATCGTTTGAGGATGCGCCGAGCAGAAGTACGGATAAGACCCTGCGCGGGTGAACGTGAAGGGATAAGAGTCTCCGGGGTTCAGGGCGCCTGAGTCGAACGTGTGGCCGTCGTTGGAGGTAGCCGTGTGAACGGTAGCCGCCGCCTCGTCGTTCGACCACACGACGGTGTTCCCGACCTTGACCGAAAGATCTACCGGGTTGAACGAGAAGTTCTTGATCGAAACATGACGTTGCGTCGCTCCGGCAAACGACGCTGTGCACGCCAACGCCAGCGACGCGACCACAACGGCGAGCGCGCGCACCTTCATCTGTTCTCCTCCCCAACCCGACAGGACGCCGAGCCCGGCTCGACGATTCCGCGTGGACGCGGCAGGTGTTGAACCTGCGACCTTCGCCTTGTAAGGGCGACGCTCTACCGTTGAGCTACGCGTCCCGGCTCGTCAAGGGTACCGGACGCTCTTTGTCGTGCCTCGCGGGCGACCCGCGAGACGTCGACGCCGAGAAAGAAGAGGCCGGCGCGCGCGCCGGCCTCCACCCTGAAAACCGACCTAGGCGATGATCGCGTTGTTGGCCATCTTCACCGGGTCGACGACGAGCGTGCGGTTACCGATGATCGCTTCGGCCGTCCCGTTCGTCGCCGTCGTGTTCAGGTCGGCCTTGACGACGATCGTGTGCGATCCGGCGCCGACGTTCTGGCGTAGCCATGTGAACGCGTCGGCGTTCTTCGTCGACTGGAACTGCTGGATCGTTTCCGTTTCGGTGGACGGCATGAAGTTCACCGTGTGCGTCCGCTCGCAGAACACGGCCTTATCGCTGTCGTTCCCGGGCGGTGGAGTGTTCTGTGGCGGCGAGCTGATGCTTTGCACCGGCACGATCTGGCCGTCGACTTCGACCCACACCCGAACCTGACCGAACGCGGACGCGGTGCTCGTGCCTGTGTTGGTGACGGTGGTGAGGATCGAACACTCGAGCGTCACCGAGAGGATCAGGTCCGTGGGCTTGGACGTGCTCATCGTCGCCGTAAGGATCGGCGTCGCGGCGTTCGGCGCTTCGACCATCGTCTTCTTCCCTGCGGCGGTCACCTTGTCTGCCGGCGTCCCACCGCCCGCATGTGCAACGACCGTGTAACCGAACAGCGCGGCTGCCATGCATGCCGCGCCGACGATCGCACCGAAACCCACACCACGCCTCTTGACCATCGCTCGCTCCTCTCCCAGCCGACGGCAGCCGCTTACCCGGTTGCCGGGGAAAGAAACCGTTCGGTCACGAGTCCGTGCCGCGGTTAGTGAACTTGTTCGTCATCGATGACCGTGACCTGGTGTTTCTTCAACAAGGCCGCGGTTACGCCGTCGCCGGCTTTGAGCTCACCACCGAAGGTGCCGTCGTAGATCGCACCGCAGCCGCACGACGGGCTGCGTGCCTTGAGGATCGCGAGCGAGCACCCGGCAGCGCGCGCTGCGTCGAGTGCTTTGCGCGCGCCGCGCAAGTATTGCTCGGTCACTTCGTCGCCGTACTCGGACAGTACGCGCGCGCGACCCTCGACGACGTCGATCCCCGTCGAGCCGGGTTCGATCTCGGCCGCCGCGCGAGGGATCGGCAATCCTCCCGCGACTTCGGGGCACACGAGTATGGCTCGACCTTCGGCAACGAGCGACACCGCCCAGTCCCGCGTCTTCGGTTGCGCTTCGTGCGTGCACGCGACGCCGGCGAGGCACGCGGAGACGACAACGCGACCCTCGGCCGGAACATTCATTCCCACGCCTCGCCGCAGCGTGAGCACACACGCATGCCGAGCTTCAACGACAACGAGGGGTTCCCGCAGCGGCGACATCGCTCGGCTTCGCGGTTCCAGTCGGGTGCGTCCGACTGACACTGCGGACACACGAGAACCTGCTCACCCGAGATCACCGCGCGCTTCCACGGCGACGGCTTCCCCTGCGGCGGATCCTCTTGCACGCGACCACAGCGGAAGCACGGCATGAAGAAAGTGTAGTGCTACGGAAGCGCCGCGAGGGCCTCCCGCCACGAGCCCTGATCGCGCGCGATCGCGAGCTGCTCGAGCGTCCCCTGCTCGGCGTAGCGGATGATCCCTTCCTTGTCGATCAAGAACGTCGAGCGCACCGCCGAGCCGATCTTCTCATCGAACGCGCCGTACGCGCGCGATATGGCGCCGTGCGGCCAGAAATCGGAAAGGAAACGGTTCGGGTAGTTCTGCTGTTGCTTCCAGGTCCGGATCGCCCATACAGGATCGCATGACACGCCGAAGACTTCGACGTCTTCATCGGTCGCGATGTCGCTGTTCGCATCGCGAAGCTCACAGAACTCCTTCGTGCACGTGCCGGAAAACGCGAACGGATAGAACACGAGGAGAACGTTCTTCCCGCGCAGATCGCGCAGCGTGACGGTCTGGCCTTCGGTGTCGCGCGCAGAGAAGTCGGGCGCTTCCTGGCCCACGCGCGGTGTCGTTTCCGCGATCGTGCCGGACATCGGATCCTCCATAGAACGGGCTGAGGGGCCCCAGTTTATTGCGTTCCCGTATGGGGCGCGTTCGAAGCGAGAGGAGCGTCGGCGCCGCCCGGCACAGGCTCAGAAGTAGCGCGCGCCGTGGCGCGCGACGTGATCGACGGTGCGCGTCGCGAACGCCATGATCGTGATCATCGGGTTGACCGTCGGACAGCCGGGCAACATCGACGCGTCTGCGACGAACAGCCCCGGCACCCCGTGCACCTCGCCGTACGGTCCGACCACAGACGCCGCCGGATCGGGCCCCATGCGCGCCGTACCGACCGGATGGAAGGCGCTCAGTCGCAGCCGCCCGGGCTTCACCGCGGCCGGCGCGATCTCGTCCAGCCCTTGTTTCCCATTTACGAGGTCGACGCCGAAGATGCCCGTATGCACCGCGCGCGCGCCGGCCGCGAGCAACAC
Source organism: Actinomycetota bacterium (assembly GCA_046263075.1). Lineage (GTDB taxonomy): Bacteria > Actinomycetota > AC-67 > AC-67 > AC-67 > JBHELL01. The sequence continues at coordinate 4,211 of JBHELL010000243.1, forward strand.
CTCCGCCGTCTTCACGATCCCGCGAACCATCTGCGTCGTGTCGCGACGGTTCAGGCGGTAGGTGATCACCGGTTCGCGACCCGGCCGCCGGACGACGCGTCCCTTCGACGTATCGGAGACGAAAAGACCGGCGCTCGCCATGTTCGGATACGCCCCGAGCAACTGCTTGAGCCGCGCGCCGGTACCGGGGAACGCGCCTGCGCCGACGGACGGCACCGACGAGGTCACCTCGATCATGAAATCTTCGGACTCGTGCCAGTCGTCGACGTAGTAAGACTGCAACGTGCCTTCCCAGCCACGCACGTCTTCGTCGAAGAAGCCGGCAACTGCGGCGGCCGGATGGATCCGCAGGTTGTGCCCGAGCTGTCCCGACGCGTTCCCGATCGCGTTCGCAGCGAGCAACGCCGGTGTATGGATCGCGCCTGCCGCAACGACGACGAGCTTCGATCGCACCGTAACGCGCGCTTTCGGCTCCCGGGTATGCGGATCGAGAAGCTCCGCTACGACGCCGCGCGCGCGACCCTCGTCGACGAGGATGCGTGCCGCGCGCGTGTTCGCGTAGATCGTCGCTCCCGCGCGCTGCGCGCGCGGGAGGTAGGAGACGTGCGTCGACATCTTCGCGTCCGAGGGACAGCCGAACGCACAGACGCCGCAGCCGCGACACCCGTCGATCCCGCGCCGGAGCGGCGCGCCGTGCAACCCG
>JBHELL010000244.1:0-6120 GCA_046263075.1 Actinomycetota bacterium
GATCGGCAACGGCGACGGCGGCCTCGTTCAGGCGGATGGTCGCAAGATCGCGGTGTACAAGGATGAGCGCGGTGATGTGCACGCGCTGTTCGCGAAGTGTACGCACATGGGATGCACCGTCGGGTGGAACGCGGCGGAGAAGACGTGGGATTGCCCGTGCCACGGCTCGCGGTTCGCCATCGACGGGAGCGTTGTGAACGGCCCGGCGGCGAAGCCGCTGCAGAAGACCTTCGTGTGAACGCTACGCCGGCTTCTTGAACACCATCATGGAGAGGAGCGCCAGGAGCGCGGCGAACCCGACGATCGTGATGGCCCATGGTTGCCAGCCGCGCAGCCGCGCGCGCAAGTCTTCATCGCTGACGCGCGGCTCGCCCGACGGACGCAGCTCGCACGCCGCCTTGATCCCCTGGTAGTACGGCCGCGCGATCGCGCCCATCAAGGCCATCGCCACGAACAGCACGCCGAGCGATACCTTCGGCCACGCCTGCTTCCAGTAGATGCCGCTCGCGTACGACGTCGCTCGCAGGATGCCGCCGACCGTCAGCACGGCGAGCGTCAGGTACATCCACCAGATCGTGCTGCCCGAGAACGAAAGCATCTGACGGATACGCTCGCGGTCCGGCTCGTTGCGCAGGCGAAGCGCGACCGACACGGAGACTCCGTGCGTGATGAGGAAACCGAATACGCCGACCAGGTGTATGAAGAGCCACCAGTCGGGGTTGAACACCGCCAGGAACGACATCCGAGGCATGATAAGGGACGGCCATGGCCAGACTCCTCTTCTTCGCGGCGATCCGAGAAGCGGCCGGCGCGCGCGCGCTGGACGTCGACGCGGCAACCGTCGGCGAAGCGCTCAAGGTCGCGACGGAGCTATACGGCGAGCGGTTCGAGGCGATCCTCTCGATCTGCACGATCTTGCATCGGGAAGAGCAGGTGAACCGGGAAGATCTCTGGGCCCGCGCGCTCGACCAGGGCGACGAGGTCGCGCTGCTGCCGCCCGTCTCCGGCGGTGAGTTCAAGATGGTCGACGTCGGCGACAAGGACGAGACGGTTCGCGAAGCGACGGCGCGCTGCCGCCTCGTTTCGACCGCGCGCGACGCGATCCTGTCGGGTGCGCTGGAGAAAGGCAACCCGATCGAAGCCGCAAAGGTTGCCGGCACTCTCGCCGCCAAACGCACGCCCGAGCTCATCCCGCTGTGCCACCCGGTCCGCACGAACTTCGTCGAGGTGACGATCGACGCCGACGGCGACGACGCCATCACCATCGCGGCGACCGTTCGCGGACGTGATCGCACCGGGTTCGAGATGGAGGCCCTGACCGCCTGCTCGGTTGCTGCGCTGACGTTGTACGACTTCGCGAAGTCGACGGACGCGCGCATGCGCATCGAAGACCTGCGCATCGTCGCGAAGTCCGGCGGCAAGTCCGGAACGGTCACGTTCGAATGAACGTCGCGGTCCTCACCGTCAGCGATCGCGCGAGCAGCGGCGAGTACCCTGACGAAGGCGGTCCGCTCCTGCAACGGCTCGTCGCAGATGCAGGCGGATCGGTGACGGCGCACGCAGTCGTGCCCGACGATCAGGCAGCGATCGAGAAGATACTGATCGAATGGTCGAGCCGTCCCGACGTCGACGTCATCCTCACGACGGGTGGCACCGGATTCGGCGCGCGCGACGTGACACCGGAAGCGACCCGCGCCGTGATCGATCGCGACGCGCCCGGGATCGCCGAGGCGATGCGCGCCGCGGGATTGCGAGTAACGCCGTTCGCAGCGCTCGGACGCCAGGTCGCCGGCATCAAAGGCCGCACGCTGATCGTGAACCTTCCGGGCGCGCTGAAGGCCGCCGCAGAATGCATGGACGCGCTCGTCCCTGTGCTTCCCCATGCCGTGGAGATGCTGCGCGCGTGATCGTCACCGGGTTGTCGGCCGAGCGGCTCGACACCGCCGCGTTGACGAACGACATCCGCCGAGCCGACTGCGGCGCCCTGGTCGTGTTCGAAGGCTCGACGCGATCGCCGAGCGAGGGACGGATGGTTCTGAAGCTCGAGTACGAGGCATGGCCCGAACGCGCGGAGCGACAACTGAGAGCCTTCGCGGAAGAGGCGGTCGAGCGGTGGGGCGCGCGCGCCGTCGTCGCCGTTCATCGCACCGGCGAGGTACCGGTCGGTGAGCCGAGCGTCGTTGTCGCGGTGGCTGCGCCGCATCGCGCCGAAGCCTTCGAGGCAGCGCGATGGCTCATCGACACGCTCAAAGCACAGTGCGCGATCTGGAAGAAAGAGATCTTCGAAGACGGCGAGGCGTGGGCTGGCGTCTAGGAGCTAGCAGAGCACCAAGCACGATGGCGACGGAGCCGGCGACGGGTTCGTCGAGCCGCCGCTGCCGCCGCTGCCGCCGCTCGGCGGACGCGCGATCACGAACGAGAACGAGCCACTCAGCTTGTCCGTGATCAAGGTGATCTGCTTCCCGCCCGTCCTGTCCTTGATCGGCGCGCGCGACCAGCTGAACGCTTCCTCGACCGTCACGATGCCGTCGCCGTTCGTGTCGGCTCGTCGGTGCATCAGTCCTTCGACGACCAAGTAGTAGCCCATCACCGTGTGTTTCAGGCTCGTGTCCTCGTAGCCGAACGACTCTTCCGACGACGCGTACGTGATGACCCGGCCGGGCTTGACCGTTCCGGCGTCGTCGAAGCCGGCGGCTCGGCACGTCGCGAAGTCGAGCCACATGCGCTGCGCGCGCACCCTGTTGAGCTCGCTGCCGAGCGTACCGTCGACCACGAGCTTGTTGTCGGTGGCCCACAACGCGACGTCGCGCTTCTCGTGATCGCGATCTCGATCGCCGCTCGCAGGCTTCTCGTGCCCGGCATAGTGGAACACCACCGTCGAGTCGTTGTTCGTCTTCGATGCGAGCCAGCGAATGGACTGCACGATGTTGGACGCCGTCGCTTTCGAATCGGTCAACACCATGATGTGGTCGGACCGCCATCCCATCGATCGGAGGAAGGACGACAACGACTGCGCATCCGGTTTCGACCCGATGCTGTCTTCGGTGCTGCCCGAGTATGCGTTGATGCCGATGAGCAACGCCCAATACGACGAGGCGGGATCGGAGATCGATTGCGACGCGGCGTACTGAGCCGGGAACCACCGCTGCATCGGCGTCTTGCGGGCGGTCGTCGTTCTCGTGATAGCGCCTGCATCGATCGCGGTCGCGTGGCCCGTCTCGTCGTTCAGAAGGCTCACCGATCGGCGGGCGGGCGAAGCCGGCAGTGCGGGCGGCGGCACGGCCACCGTGGAAGCCGGCGCGCGCACGTGGTTCTCGACGACGGCGGGCGGAGATGCGGCGTGTCGAGTCGTCGCACACGCGCCGAGCAGCAGGCATACGAGTGCGGAGACAACGCGCGCGGAACGGGACACGGGTCGCACACCTTTCGCAATGATTTAAACCGATTGTACGGACCGGGCCACGCTCCGACCAGGGGTAGACCTTCCCAGGTAGAGGCCTCTCGAGCGTGGTAGCGTCGGCCGGCCGAGCGTAAGGAGGTGTGATGCCGGGCGATCTGGGTCGTGTGTGGGACCTCATCCGGCGCGTGGACGACCTGATGAAGTACGCGCCGAACCGGGATGCAGGGATCGCCCGTGAGGAGGCGCGCGCGCGGCTCGACGACGCGGAACGTGCGGCACGCGGGCTCGACGACGTGAAGGCGCGCGCGCAGCTCCAGCGCTTGATCGCATTGCGTCGAGCCGACCTCGACGAGGGACCGTCATGAGCGACGGCAGCATCCCTCCGGGACAACATCGCGCGCGAGGGTGGCCGGTGCTGCACGAAGGACCGATCCCACCCTTCGATCCCGATACGTGGATCCTCCGCTGCTTCGGCGACGTCGGAGCGGAAACAACGCTGACGTGGCCGCAGTTCAACGCCTTGCCCATGATCGAGCGGACGGCCGACTTCCACTGTGTCACCGGGTGGTCGAAGCTCGACAACGTCTGGCGCGGCGTCGCCTTCGCCACCGTCGCTGCGCGCGCGCAAGCCGACCGAAACGCAACACACGTGTTGGTGCACGCCCCGTATGGGTACTCCGCGAACCTGCCGCTCGACGTGCTGCTCGAGGATGGCCTCTTCGCGATCGAGCACGACCGACGCCCGCTCGAGGCGAAGCACGGCGGGCCGATGCGGCTCGTGGTGCCGAGCCGGTATGGATGGAAGAGCGTCAAGTGGGCCAACGCCGTCGAGTTCCTCGCACAGGACCTGCGCGGTTTCTGGGAAGAGCGCGGCTACCACAACCGCGCGCTTCCGTGGAACGAGGAGCGATACGCATGGCAAGAGACGTAACGATCTACCTGCGCCCGGGATGAACGGGTTGCCGTGAGGCCCAGGAGTTCCTGGCAGAGCGAAACGTGAACATGAAGCGGCGCAACTTCTTCAAGGATCGCCTTACCGTGAAGGAGATCGACGCGATCGCCGCGCGCGCGGGTGGTGTGCGCGCGCTCGTCGCGCCGACGCGACGCGCGGAAGCGGACGAGATCCCGGAGAAACGCCTTTCAGCATGGATCGCGGAAGATCCGCGACGCCTGCGTCGCCCGATCATCGACACAGGCACCGAGGTATCGGTCGGCTTCACGAAGGCCGTCCGCGAACGGCTATCCTCTGTTCGATGACGATCAAGGTGGTGCTCGCCGAAGACAACTTCCTCGTGCGCGAAGGCACGAAGCAGATGCTCGACGCGCACGACGAGGTCGAGGTCTGTGACGCGGTCGCAGACCTCGATGCGCTCAAGGAAGCGGTCGAGAAGCACGCGCCCCACGTCGTCCTCACCGACATCCGCATGCCGCCGACGAACACCGACGAAGGCATCCGCGCATCGGAATGGTTACGCGAACAACATCCGGACGTCGGCGTCGTCGTTCTTTCACAGTACGCCGAGCCGGGGTACGCGCTCTCCCTCCTCGAGAAGGGCGCCGCGCGCCGCGCGTATCTGCTGAAGGAGCGCATCGCAGATATCGAAGATCTCCTCAATGCGATCCGTGAGGTCGCGCGCGGCTCGTCGGTGATCGATCCGAAGGTCGTCGAAGTGCTCGTCGCCGCGCGTTCGAGGGGCGACGACTCGCCGCTCGCGCGCCTGACGCCGCGGGAGAATGAGATCCTGTCGGAGATGGCGCAAGGCAAGAACAACGCAGCCATCGCCGCTGCCCTGTTCCTCACCGACCGTGCCGTCGAGAAGCACATCAACTCGATCTTCTCGAAGCTCGCCCTTTCCGAGGAGAAGGAGGTCCACCGCCGGGTCAAAGCGGTGCTCCTTTTCCTGTCCCATCAGGGCTAGGGGAAGCCCGCCACCCCCGCCGGAGTCGTACCAGCATGATGGGCCCGGCCCCTTCTCCGGTGGCAGGATGGAGCTCGAATGGCTGCAGAGGCCCTGCCCGTGCGGGTGCTGATCGTCGATGACCAGGCCCCCTTCCGTAACGCTGCGCGCACCGTGGTCGGCATGACGGACGGTTTCGAAGTCGTGGCCGAAGCGCAGTCGGGCGAGGAAGCCGTCGAAGTAGCCGCGTCGGTGGCGCCCGATCTCGTGCTGATGGACATCAACCTTCCCGGCATCAACGGCATCGAGGCCGTGCGCCGGATCCTCGCCGCGCGCGCCGAGACCGTCGCCTTCCTGCTCTCCACCTACGCGATCGGCGACCTTCCCGCGGACGCGCGCACCTGCGGCGCGAGCGCCTACATCAACAAGGAAGAATTCGGACCTGACGTCCTGGAAGACCTCTGGGGCGCCGGCGGCGACACGAACTGGAAAGCGTCCTGAGGCGACGGTGATGCGTCGGGGCTCGGCGTCTGCGCCCCGACGGTGAACGTAACCGTGTCCGATCGCGAACGGTTGGCTGCGACGTCTTCGGCGACAACCCAGGCATCGTAGGAACCTGCGTCGAGCGCCTGCGGCGGCTTGCCCGTCCATCCGTCGGCGTCGCGCGATCCCGGGACGACGATGCAGATGGAATCGTCTGCGCGAACCGACGGGCAGAACCAGAACGTGGTTCTGTACACGCCCGACGCCGTCGCCGGTGAACCCGCCGGGGGGTCGGATGCGGTCGCATGAAGCTCGACGAGCTCACCGGACGCGAAGACA
>JBHELL010000245.1:0-11143 GCA_046263075.1 Actinomycetota bacterium
CGTGATGGTTGGGTCCACGGTTCCGTCGCTCGGGGCCGTGCATTCGGCCGGGATCGTCGAGCCTGATGCGGAGAACGTCCCGCCGCCCGTGGAAGAGTCCGAAACGAACGCGCGCGAGTCGGACGGACCGTAGTTGCTCGCCGTGACCGTGTACGTGATCGTCGAGCCCGTGATCACCGAGCTGCCGGACTGTGCTACCGAGATGCCCAGATCCGCTTGCGGCTCGACCGGCGTGTCGACCCTTCGCGTGTTGTTGTCGGGCGTTCCATCGAGCACGCCGAGAGGGTTGGGCGGGATCGATGCGGTTGCCGTGTTCGACTCCGTTCCCGGCGTCGTCGACGTCTTGATGCCGACGACGATCGTCTTCGCGTTCGCCGCACCGGGTTGCAGCAATGAGAACGTGCACGTGATCACCGGGTTGACCGTTCCTTGACCGCCGGCGTTCCCGTCCGCGTCGGTTACGGCGCAGCCGCTCGGCAACGACGACGATGTGCTTACGTACGATCCGCCGCCGGTGGATGTGTCGGTCAAGGCCGCGTTCGGCGCGGCGGCCGGTCCGTTGTTGGTGACTACGACCGTGTACTGCACGATCCCGCCGGGTGGCGCGACGACTGCCGGTGATCCGGACAGCGCCGAGACGCTGAGATCGGCGACACTCGTGGCCGCCCACGCAGGCAACGCCGTTGTGACGATCCCGATGGCGGCGATGACGGACGCGATGAACGTTTTCCTCGAGCTCATGAGCTCCCCCTCCCGAGGCCCCCGGCGGGCCGCGACGGGTTCACCGTCGCCACCCCCAGTGGCCGCTTATGCACCATTCTGCCTCAAACGACCCCTTCGCGCGATGTTGCAAGCCGGTTCTTCCGTTTCCCCGCCCGGAAAGGCCCTGTGAAGGAGGCGGCCCGCGTTCGGTGAAGGCCCGCCCGGCCCCGTTCCGGCGGGCTACGATGCCTCCGTGACGATCGAGAAAGTGCTGCTTGCGGCCCCGCGCGGGTACTGCGCAGGGGTCGACCGGGCCGTCGAGATCGTCGAGCGCGCGCTCTCCCGGTTCGGCGCCCCGATCTACGTGCGGAAGCAGATCGTCCACAACATCCACGTGGTGCGAGACCTCGAGTCCAAAGGTGCCGTCTTCGTCGACGAGCTCGACGAGGTGCCGGCGGACGCGACCGTGGTCTTCAGCGCGCACGGTGTCGCACCGGACGTTCACGAGGCGGCGCGCGCGCGCGGCTTGCGCGTGGTCGATGCGACCTGTCCGCTCGTTACGAAGGTCCACAACGAGGCGAAGAAGTTCGCCGCCGATGGGTTCAACATCGTGCTGATCGGTCACGAAGGCCACGAGGAGGTCATCGGGACGATGGGGGAGGCGCCGGCATCGATCACGCTCATCGGCTCTCCCGAAGAAGCGGACGACCTGGGTCTGCCGAACGGCGACAGGGTCGCATACCTCTCGCAGACGACCCTGTCCGTCGACGAGACGACCGACGTCATCGACCGGCTGCGCGCGCGCTTCCCGGGCATCGTCGGGCCTGCACGCGATGACATCTGTTACGCGACGCAGAACCGCCAGGAAGCCGTGAAGGTTCTCGCGGAGAAGGCGGATGTCGTGCTCGTCATCGGCTCGGACAACTCGTCCAACTCCAACCGCTTGCGCGAGGTTGCCGCATCGCGGGGCGCGCGCGCGCACCTGATCGACGACGAGAGCGAGATCGACGCGTCTTGGTTCGACGGGGCGCGCACGGTTGGGATCACCTCCGGCGCATCGGCGCCGGAATGGCTCGTCGATCGCGTCGTCGGTTGGTTCCGCGCGCGCGGCGCATCAGACGTCGAAGAGGTGCGCGTCGTGGAAGAGGACGTCCACTTCGCGCTGCCGAAAGAAGTTTCCTAAGCGGGCGGCTGGAACTGGACGAGTCGTAGCGGCAACGATTTCTTGTGCTCGTTGTTGATGAGGATCTCGATAGAGTAGTCGCCGCCGCCTTCGAACCGCGTGTTCACCATGTTGAAGACGAGGTTGACCGGCACTTCGCGGCCGGGAGCCGCTGTTCCGGAGGCCGCGAACGTGCCCGCGACGTTGGCGAGCGCGCCGCCGTCGGAATCCATCATCCGAACCTCGAGCGTGTGGTCGCGGTCTGCTTCGGCCGGGTGGATCATGATGCGCAGGACGAGAGAGAGGTGGGGGTGCACGACGGGGAACGACGGTGCCGTTATCGAGTCGACACCGCCGCCGATGACGTAGAACTTGCGGCCCGGTTCGGCTTCGGCCGCGTCGGCGAGGAACGCGAAGTCCAGCTTCGGCATCGGGCCATCCTACGCAGTGCCTTGCTTGTGCGCGTTTCGCGAGGGAGAATCGCCCGGGCTTAGCCGGGAAGGAGTTGGAATGCACCTGTTGGCATCGTTCAGCGGCAATACGAGTTGGTTCGCGATCATCCTCACACTCCACGTCTTCGGTGCGATCGTCGGGCTCGGTCCGACGTTCGCCTTCGCGATCATCGGTCCCGCCGCAGGCAAGCAAGAGCATCCCGCAGCCGGGCTCGCTCTGCTCGAGATCATGGAGAAGATCGAACGAGGCATGGTCATCCCGATCCTGATCGTGATCCAGCTCGGGACCGGCATCGCGTTGATCTTCAACCGCGGCTTGAACCACAACTTCTTCACCGGCCACCACGGGTGGCTGATCGCCGGCATCCTCTTGTACGTCCTCGCGATGTCGATCGTGTTCATCATCGATCTGCCGGCCATGGGTCGCGCGATCCGGCTCGCGCACGAGGGCAAGGGAGGCACACCCGAGTTCCTGGCCGCGGTGAGGATCCCGCAGATGCTCGGTCCCGTCCTGACGATCATCGGCGTCGCGATCATCGTCTTGATGGTGTGGAAGCCGGGGTCGGGCTGCGGTTCGCTGTACCGGTGCTGAGCGTTCAAGCCGCCGGGCTCGACATCGCGTACCGGAAGACCGGGTCGGGAGACCCGGTCTTCCTCATCAACGGGACCGGTGAAAGCGGCGCGACGTGGAAGCTCCAAACAGATCATCTGTCGAGCCGCTTCACGTGCGTCGCGATCGACCAACGGGACACGGGTGCTTCGTCGTACGTCGACGAGCCCTACACACCACGCGACCTGGCTACCGACGCCTCCGCGGTGATCGACGCGCTGTCGCTCGGGGCATGTCACGTGATCGGCTACTCGCTCGGCGGCGCGGTCGCGCTCGAGCTCGCGCGCGCGCGGCCGGATCTCGTTCGCTCGCTCGTGCTCCTTTCGACGTGGGCGCGCTCCGACGAATGGTTCGTCGCGCAGATGCGGTCGTGGCAATCGATCCGGCGCGCGCACTGGGACGATGAGCGAGGCTTCCTCGACGCCCTGTCCCCGTGGCTCTTCTCACCGTCCACGTTCGCCGAGCCGGGCCGCACGTGGGACATCTACGCGCTCGCCTCCGGGGAGTACATGCCGCAGCGTCCCGAGGGATGGATCCGCCAATGCGAGGCCGACATCGCCAACGACGCGCGCGAGGCGTGCGCGTCGGTCACGGCTCCGTCGCTCGTCATCGTCGGCGAAGACGACATCTGCACGCCGCCACGCTACGCGCGCGCGCTGGCGGGCATGCTCGATGAGGCGTCGCTCGTTACGGTTCCCGCCGCCGGCCACGCAGCGTTGCAGGAGCAGCCGGAGCTCGTGGATCGAGCCATAGACGAGTTCGTCACCCGCGTATAACCGCGATAGGTTTCGCCTCTCGAAGGAGGGTCATGGCGGATCCCGCTACGAGATCGACCGGCACGCTCGTCTCCGACGCGCTCGACGACTTCCTTGCGTTGCTTCGGAAAGAGCTCGAGCTGCTGCGCGTCGGGCTCATCGAAGCGTTCACCGACCGTCTGAAAGGCGCGGGACTGATCGCAGGTGCCGCCCTCATCGTGCTTCCGGGCATGTTCTTCCTGCTCGTCGCGGCGGCGTTGTGGTTCCCCGGCTCGGCGGCGTTCGGGTTCGCGATGATCGGCGCGATCATGGTGGCCGTTGCAGGCGGCGCGGTGTTCGTAGGATGGAAGCTCCTGCGTAAGGGCGGAAAGCGCTCGAGTGAAGCGCTCGACAAGGTGAAGGAGGACGCGCGATGGGCTCGCGAACGAGTGAGACCATGAAAGAGATCGACGAGCGACGCGCGCGGCTCGACGCGACGCTCGCCGAGCTCGAGAAGCGTCTGCCGCCACTCGCGCATGCGGGACGGCGCGCGCTCCAGATCGTGCTCGGCGGCGGCGCCGGCAGCGGGGTTCTGTTGCTCGCCGGGAAGCGGCTCTTGAAGCGTCGTGCGAAGGCGAAGAAGGATCCCGCCCCGGCACAGCAGGTGACGGTGAAGGTGATCCCCGGCGGCGCAGTCGCCGCGGCGGTCGCGATCGCTGCGATCTGGGGTGTGGTCCGCATGGCCGACGCGTGGGCTCGCGCGCAGTCGCGCGATCACGGAGAAAACGTCGTGCCGCTCCCGCGCGGGAGTGAGCGCCGAGCCTGATGCGCGCGGTTCTGTTCGAAGACGTCGGATCACTGCGCATCGGCGATTACCCTGATCCGGTCGTTCAAGAACCCACGGACGCTATCGTCCGCGTCTCGACCGCCGCGATCTGCGGCTCGGATCTGCACTTGCTACACGGCCGGATCCCTGGGATGCGTCAAGGATCGGTGATCGGTCACGAGGTCGTAGGGACGATCGAAGCCGTGGGCGACCAGGTCGCGCGCTTCAAGGCCGGCGATCGCGTCATCGCGTCGTTCCTGATCGGCTGCGGCCGGTGCTGGTTCTGCGCGCACGGCGAATTCAACGGATGCGAGAGCATCGCGGCGCTCGGGTACGGCCTCTTCACCGGGGATCTCGACGGAGCGCAGGCGGAGCTGGTTCGCGTGCCCGTCGCAGATCTCAACCTTCACGCGGTGGACGCGGCGTTGACCGACGAGCAGGTGGTGTTCGCCGGCGACATATTGACGACCGCTGTGTACATCGCGGAGCGCGCGCGCATCCGGCACGGCGATGTCGTCGCGGTGATCGGTGCAGGCCCCGTCGGGCTCTTCACGCTGATGGCGTGCAAGGCCTACGGTCCGGAACGGATCTATTCGATCGACTACGCGCAGGACCGTCTCGCACTTGCGGAGTCGCTCGGAGCGATCCCCGTCGACGCCACGAAGGTGAACCCGGTCGTCGAGCTGCAGCGCGTTACCGGCGAACGCGGAGCGGACGTCGTGATCGAATGCGTCGGGCAACCGGACGCGTTCACAACCGCACTCAACGCGGTTCGGGCAGGCGGCACGGTCGCCGTTATCGGTGTTTACGCGGAGCTTGGGTACGATTTCCCGCTCGGTGAGATCTGGCGACGCGCGATCACGATCGTCATGGGAGGAACGTGCAACGTTCAAGCGCACTGGGATCGCGCGCTCAGCCTGGTCGAAGATGGAACGATCGATCCGGTTCCCTTGATCACGCACACATTGCCTCTCGAAGAGGCCATCAAGGGGTATCAGCTGTTCGAGTCACGAGAGGCACTCAAGGTAGTGCTCAAACCCTAGGAGGAATGATCGATGGTACGTAGGTCCGTCTCGCTGCTCGTCCTCATCGTTCTGGCGTCTGCATGCAGCAGCAGCAACACGCCGTCGGCAACGAACACCACGCCGGCAGCGACACAGAGCTCTTCGGCCGCGCCCGCCTGTTCGCCGAATGGAACCACCGTGCAGGTCACGGCCAAGAATGTCGCGTTCGACAAGTCGTGTCTGGCCGCACCTGCCAACACCGCTTTCACGGTTACCTTCGACAACGAGGATGCGGGCACACCTCACAACCTGGCGATCCTGAACAACGGGGCGGCCGTTGCCGGCGATCGTTTCGACCCCTTCAACGGCGTTGCGACGAAGAACTTCAACTTCGCGGCCCTCGCCGCCGGAACGTACACGTTCCACTGCGAGGTCCACGCGAACATGACCGGGACGTTCGTGGTCGTATAGCTACGGTTAACGAGCGCGCGGGACGGCCTTCGGGCCGTCCTGCGTGTCTTGGACCTCGAACCCGAGCGACAGGATCTTGTGGCGCACCCTATCCGCGGTGGAGAAGTCCTTCTTCGTGCGGGCGCGCTCACGCTGGTCGATCAGCTCGAGGACCATCGGCGGAACGTCGATCGTCCGTCCCGCGTCGCGCGCAAGGTCGAGCCCGAGGATCGCATCCCAGCGCGTGAGAAGCCGGGCGCGATCTCCGCGCGCGACCGCCTCATCGGTTAGCAATTCCGCCACCAGAGCAAGCGCGCGCGCGGTGTCCAGGTCGTCCGTCATCGCCTCGACGAACCGCCGCTCGTACGCCGCGACGGCGTCACCGCCGGTCGCCTCCTGCGAGGACCAGTTCGCGACGTGACGGCGCCAGCGCCCCAACGCCTTCTCCGCGGCGGAGAGACCGTCGAGTGTGAAGTTCATCTGCGCGCGATACCGCGATTGCAGATACAGCAGTCGCACAGCGAGCGGCTCGGCATAGCCGAGGTCGGCGAGCGAACGTAGCTCGTAGAAGTTCTGCGCGCTCTTCGCCATCTTCCGGCCTTCCGAGAGCAGGTGCGCGCCGTGCACCCAATGCTCGACAACGTCATGGCCGACGGCTCCTTCGGATTGCGCGATCTCGTCTTCGTGATGCGGGAAGACGTTGTCCTCGCCGCCCGTGTGCAGGTCGAATCGCTCGCCGAATTCGCTCATCGACATCGCCGAGCATTCGATGTGCCACCCGGGATAGCCGTTGCCCCAAGGCGAAGGGAACGTGATCTTGCGGTTCGGTCCTGCCTTCATCCACAACACGAAGTCGGGAACGTTACGCTTGTTGACGTCGCCGATCTCCTTCCGATGATCGGCCTGGAGTTGCTCGAGGGTGTTGCCGCTCAGGCGTCCGTACCCGGGGAACGAGCCGACGTCGAAGTACACCGTGCCGCCGGCCTCGTATGCGTGTCCGCGCTCGATCAGCTTCGAGATCAGCTCGAGCATCTGCGGAACGTGGTCGGACGCGCGCGGGTACGACGCCGCGCGCCCGATGTTGATCGCCTGTGTGTCGTGCAGGAACGCGTCCGTGTAGAACGCTGCGATCTCTTCGGCCGTCTTGCCCTCGACGTCGATCGCGATCTCCATGCGATCTTGGCCGCCTTCGCCGAATAACTCGTCCGTCATGTGGCCGACGTCTGTGATGTTCTGCACCTGACGAACGGCGGTACCGGTGTACTCGAACGTGCGGCGGATGAGGTCGGCCATCAAGAACGTCCGAAGGTTCCCGATGTGCGCGTACCGATAAACGGTCGGCCCGCAGGAGTACATCGTCAACGTTGAGCCGTCGGCCGGCTCGACCGGCACGACCGCGCGCGCCACCGTGTCGTGGAGTCGGATCACGCGGCCATCATAGGCGGGCGTCAAGATACGTTCACCCGATAACGCGCGCGGCCACCACCGTAGCCACGTCGATGGTCAGCGCAGTATCTGTTCGGTCGCGCAACACGAGTTTCTCCGCATCGATCGCCTCGAGCACGCCGATGACATCGCCGAGCGTGCCGTCACCGAGCCGCCTGCGCACGGTGACGCGCTTGCCGACATGTTCGTTCCCGAGCCGGTCACGCGAACGGAACTTCATGCGAGGAACTCGGCGACCGCAGTGGTGAGCTCGTCGCGATGTCCGGTGAAGAAATGGTCGGCTCCGTCGACGACGTGCGTGTTCGCGGCCGGCGACACCGAACCGAGCCACGCCCGCATGTCCGCCGGATCGCAGAACCGGTCGTCGGTTCCGCAGATACCGAACGCGCGCGCCCGCCACCGCTCGAGATGTTCAGGCGCTGGTCCCTCGTATTCGATCGAGGACACCGTCACCGGCGGTGCGACGGCGACGTAATCGGTGACGCGCGCGTCCGTCGCCGCCGCGCGCAACCCCACCATCGCGCCGAACGACCAGCCGATCACGGCGAGCCGCTCCGGGCGCGTTTCGGCAACGACCAGATCCAAGGCAGCCAGCGCGTCTTTCGTCTCGCCGATACCGCGTTCGAACCGCCCTTCGCTGCGGCCAACGCCCCGGAAGTTGAAGCGGAGGCTCGCCCATCCGGCCGCGTCGAGCGCGCGCTGGAGCACCGGGATCAAGATCGACGACATGGATCCTTGCATGAGCGGGTATGGATGGCACAGGATCGCAGCGCCGCGCGTGCGGTCGGGAACGCAGATCCGACCCTCCAGCCAGAGACCGTCTGCGGTGTGAAAGCGCATGGGATGGATGGCCACCGTGCGAGTCTACCGAGGCGTTTTCTGCTCAGATTGACAACGCGATTCTTCGGTACTATCCAAGGGTGCGCTGACCGCTCGAGGAGGCTCAACCAGTGACGTACACGATCGCCGAACCTTGCATCGACGTCAAAGACAAGGCGTGTGTCGAAGAGTGTCCCGTCGACTGCATCTACGAGGGTCCTCGGATGCTCTACATCCACCCCGACGAGTGCGTCGATTGCGGCGCGTGTGAGCCCGTCTGCCCGGTCGAAGCGATCTTCTACGAGGACGACGTCCCCGACAACTGGAAGCAGTTCACGCCGGTGAACGCCGAGTGGTTCACGATGGAGAAGGGGATCGGGTCACCCGGTGGCGCCGCCAAGGTCGGAGCGGTCGACTTCGATCACCCGGTCGTTGCCGGCTGGCAAACGGTCAGCTAGGGCTAGCTACTTCTTCTGCGCCTTCAAGAAGTCGGCGATAGCCGAGTTCGTCGCATCCGGGTTCACCCCGCACGCGAAGTGACCACCCTTCGGGATCGATACGAACTGTGCCCCGGCTATCTTCGCAGCCGTCTCGCGCGCGCCGTCGATCGGCATCAGCGCGTCCTCTTCACCGTGCAGCCAGAGGACCGGCACGTCGATCGTCGCAAGATCTGACGTCGAGTCGGGGCGGTCGCGCATCGCGAGCGAGTCCGCCGCCGCCACCTCGGGTGCGGTTCCGTCGAACATCTTCCGGAGCTTGTCCTGCACCTCGATCGACGCGGACGAGCCGACGAGCTTCGGCCCGAGCGTTTCGTACAACGCCCCCATGCCTTGGCTCGCCACCAGCTCCGCGGTCTTCTCGCGACCCGCCTTGCCTTCGGGAGTGTCCGCTTCGGCCTTCGTATCGAGCAGGATGAGCGAACGTATGCGGTCACGGTGGCGGCGCCAGAACGCGAACACCACATAGCCGCCCATCGACATCCCGGCGAGATCGATCTTGTCCGTGCCGATGACGTCCAGCGTGCGTGCGATGTCGTCTGCGAAGAGGTCCATCGAGAAGTCGTCCGCCGTCCTCACCTCAGAGAGGCCGTGACCACGCAGATCAACCGCGATGCACGTCCGGAGCTTCGCGAGGCCGGCGAGTTGCGGGATCCACATCGTGCGGTCGAACGGGAAGCCGTGCACGAACAGGAGTACCGGTCCCGATCCGCGTTCTTCGTACGCGAGCTCCATCGGTTCCGACATCCGGGCCTCCTTCATGTGATAAGGAACGCGCTCACGATACCCGACGGGAAGATTCAGATGGAATTTCGCGCGATCGGCCGGCTCAACGTCAGCGTCGTCGGGCTCGGCTGCAACAACTTCGGGGGCCGGCTCGACGCTGAAGCCACCACCGCGGTGGTGCATGCGGCGCTCGATGCAGGGATCAACCTCTTCGACACCGCGGACATCTACGGCGGCTCGAAGTCCGAAGAGTTCCTCGGGCGCGCGCTCGGTGCGCGACGCGAGGACGTCGTGGTCGCAACAAAGTTCGGCATGGCCGCCGAGAACGCGGGGCGAGCCGCGTATGTCCGTGAGGCGTGCGACGCATCATTGCGGCGCCTCGGCACCGACCGCATCGACCTGTACCAGTTGCACCGCCCCGACCCGAACACGCCGGTCGAAGAGACGCTTGGTGCGCTCGACGAGCTGGTGCGCGCAGGCAAGGTGATCGCCATCGGCAATTCCAACTTCACCGGGGACCAGATCGATGCTGCCGAGGAGGTTGCGTGCGCGCACGGCTCGGCGCGGTTCGTGTGCGCGCAGAACGATTACTCGTTGCTCGAGCGGGCGGCGGAGCGTGACGTGTTGCCCGCGTGCGAGAGGCACCGGCTCGGGTTCTTGCCGTACTTCCCGCTCGCGTCGGGACTCTTGACCGGCAAGTACCGCCGCGGCGAGCCGCCGCCGCCGGGGACGCGGCTCGCCGGGATGCCGGACGAACGGCGCGCGCAGGTGTTGTCGGACCAGCGGCTCGCCGTCGTCGAGAGGATCGACGGCTTCGCGCGATCACGGGAACACACGCTTCTCGAGCTCGCAATGTCGTGGCTCGCGCGGGCGCCGCGCGTCACGTCGGTGATCGCGGGTGCGACGAAACCAGAGCAGGTGCGCGCGAACGTCGCGGCGGCTTCGTGGAAGCTCGCTGCATCGGAGGTCGCCGAGATCGACGCACTCACGCGAGGGTAGGTTCTCTTTTGCCCCTTTCCCGCTGAACGGGTGTGCGCGCTCGCCGGAAGGAAAGCCCCCGGCGCGCGGCGAAATCGGATGGGTCGGCGCCCCCTGCGCGCCGGAGTCAGGGAGGGGTAGATGAAGAAGTCCGCGATGAAGCTCGCGCTGCTCGCGCTGGTGGTGGGGTCGCTGTCGATGTTCGGCGCGCACGCCGACCCGTTCGGCTCGAGCGAAAACCTGAACGGGGACGTCTCGTGCGGCGCCGGAACTGTGGTTCCAAGTGTCGGCACCGTCTCGACCGTGAACAACAGCAGCTACGTCGGCGTCGAGGGGTGCGCTCCGTCGAGCGGCGCAAGCCAGCTGCCGATCCGCGGCCGCGTCGGCGTGTACAAGGACAGCTCCAACACCGTCACCGTCTTCGCCGACGGGGCGTCCAGTAACCCGGGCGGGAGCGGCTGGGACCGGCTCCGCGTCGGCCCGGGCAAGGTTTGCTTCGACCGTGGCAATTCGG
The DNA here is from genome assembly GCA_046263075.1 of Actinomycetota bacterium. Taxonomy (GTDB): domain Bacteria; phylum Actinomycetota; class AC-67; order AC-67; family AC-67; genus JBHELL01. The sequence goes on from JBHELL010000245.1 coordinate 10,921, forward strand.
GCGATTACTACACGTCCGGGCAGGGCGACGTGCACGCCTGCGCACCGTAACGAGCTTCAGACTCGAAGAGCCCGCCTTCGGGCCGGCTCTTTGCTTCGTCGCGGACCGGCTAGACCTTCGGCTTCGGGACGTACGCCGCGGGGATCGCAGCAGGCGCCCGATGTTCTTCGGGAAGCGACTCCGGCCAGCGTCGCCGCTGCCGTGCAGCGAGCTTGTTCATGAG
>JBHELL010000246.1:0-5279 GCA_046263075.1 Actinomycetota bacterium
CACCCATACAGCGTCGAGGGGGCGGGGTGCCCGGTCTCTTCGCACGCCTCGATCGTCCGCGCCCAATAGTCCCGCAGGAGTATGCGGCCATCTTTGCCACGAGTCTGATCACGTTCGCGCGCTCGGTCGGTTCGTTGACGCGCTAGGAACGTCGCCGCGTCGGCCTTGGCTTCTTCAAGCGTGCGCGCGCGGAACGTGCGGGTTCTCTGGGGACCGCGACCGAACGCGGTCCGGTACCAGATCTTCCAGCCAGCGAGACCGGCAGCGTTGGGCGGCAGCTTCTGTCCGTGTTCTGTGTGTTTGGTCTTTCGTCCACGCGGCACGGCGCTCTCCTCACGTCATCGACTGACTGCATCGGACCGTGACTCGACGCTAACGCGGCTTCCTGACAAGTTCGGAGCCTCGTCACCCTGTCGCTCAAGCCACGCGGTGACGTCGGAGAGTCGGAACCGCAGATATCGACCGACGCGGAACGCCGGTGGTCCTTGCCCTTTGGTGCGCCACATGTAGACGGTGGCGACGGGAACCCCAAGGAATCGCGCCAGTTCCTCGGTCGTCCATAGAGGGTCGAGCGCAGGTAGCGGCTTGCTCAAGCGGGGCGCTCCTTCGACTCAACCGACGCGATCCCCTCAAGCTTCGCGAGTCGCTCACGGACGACCGGCTGTCCCTGGATCGACGCGATCTCCGCAGGTTTCGATGGTGAGCCACCTCCGCACCACCGGCGACCAAGGCAGAGCGGAAGAAGGTCGACGTGGATATCCACGTAGGCCGGAGGGAGCGAGGTGATCGCGATGCGCGATGAACCGACCATAGGGCGCCAGCCATCGCCGAGAGGTCCGGCGAGCTTGATCAGATCGAGGTTGGACGAGAAGAAGCGTGAGGCGATCACGGTGGCCTCGGGCTCGACGTGACCAGCTGCCTCAGCGAGGAGCTGCGGGAGCTTCTCCTCGCGGGCCGAATCGGGGACGAGCATCAGCACCGAGGGGAACGGCCTCCTGTGCGGCCACGCGGCTCCGACGCGAAGGTACCGTGCGAACTTGGCGATCAGCGGCCCGCGATTCTCCGTCGAACGGTCGAACTCGAAGAAGAACTCGCTCATCCCGCCCGCGTGCACGAGACGCCCCAGCCCGTCGGGCTGGATCCAAACGTCCTTGGTACGGATCTGGTGTTCGGGACGCCACAGGAGGACGCCGACGTCGGGTGTCTGCATCGTCGCCTCGACCAACTCGCAGAAGAACGCGTTCGCGCCGGAGATGTGCCACATCTTGCGCGCCGCGTCGCGGGCATCCTGCGGTATCCAGCCGAGCTGCGCGCGCGTCACGCCCAGGTGCCGACAGACGAGCGCAGCACCGCGCGCGGAGAGGAAGTGGCGATCGGACTCTCGCTGCGTGCGTCTGTTGCGCCAGGCGAAGGTTTCGATGAGGCCTTGATCCTTCAGCCCTTTGATCCTTTTCTGAGCGGTGCGAAGCGAATCGAAGAACAGCACCATCAGTTGGTAGGTGCTGAAGATCTTGTGCTCGGCGAGGGCGCGAAGCACCGCGAGCTCGACCTCGTCGAGTTCTGATGCAGCCTCTCGTTCATACTGTGCTGAGCTCATAGTTGTGCTTAACCCACCTCCTTTCCGTCTCGAGTAACCGGAACTGTCCTGCGACGATCGCCTTGTTCTGGCCGGCTCGCCGCCGCCGTGACGCCCCCTCGGCGCCGTTGCCCAGCCGCATCTCGCATCGATGCGGATTCCGTGCAACACGACCGATCCCGTCCAACCGCTCCGCCGCGTGCCTGCGCAACATCCACGAAGGCATCGTCGCCATGCGAGCCGTCTGATCTCGGCCGGCCCTATGAGCGCGCGAGCAATCCGGCGATACGTCTCATCTGCGAGCGCGCCCAGCATCAGTGGGTGCCCGTGTGAGGGGGTACGCCGTCGCGTTGAGGCTCTGGGCTACGTCGAAGCGTTCGAGCGTCGCGGTGCGAGCCGTGTGCCGAAGCGATGGTCGCGGCGGAATTCGGTTGTCAGGTCCTTGGGGTGCCCGGTCCGCTCGTGCAGAGCGTCGGAGACCTCCGAGGGTGTTGCGGTGGTGCGGGTGCTGCGCTTTCCAACTCCTCTCGATCCGTCCGATGTCGTTTGTGAGTTCCCTGTACAAATGTCGCCGAGTGCCGCTAGAGAGACCTACGATCCGCGTGAAGACCCCTGGGCCGTTGCGCGAAGATCGCGCGTCGTTCACTCAGCGCCTGCCATCCTTCATCACGTCCCCGCTCGGATCGTCTGTCCTTTCACCTAACAAGGCCAACTCGCTCCTTCTTCTGGCCGCCCTCTCGCTCAACTTTTCGGGGCAGGTTGGGGAAGGATCGGGGGCCCAAGCCGTCCCCGCTGCTTCCTCACATACACACGGCCATGAAGACCGGCGAAGTGCCACACCCAGATCCGGGCTTTCGGCGCGACCGCTCCGGGTTCTCGAGCGACCGGTCGCGCGACCTTTCGGCGACCCTGTTTCGGACCTCGCATCTCTCCAAAAGGTCCAGCCCGAGGGTCGACCTTGACAGCGAGAGGCCGACTTTCGACTTCAGAGAAACTTCAGGATCTTCTGACCAGCGCAAACGCGCGGCTCTTCGCTCTTCACACTTGAGAAGAGAGGCATCCCGGCGCTGATTGCTTCGCGGGAATCTGTGGGATTCTGTGGGAACCACTGGGATCCGGGTTCGTGCCTCGCTGCGGCCGCGTTTTCGGCGTCGATCGGTTCATCCGTCGCGAGCAGCAGGGAGTCGCAGATGGCAGCACTCTCCGAACGCGAGGCCGGGAGCGTCGGTTCCGGCTTTGACTGGACCGATCGGCTCTTAGAATCGCCCGCGATGCCGAGGAGCCGCATGCGCAAGACGCGACGCCCACAGCCCCGACCGATACCATCGCGCCGATCGGCGTAAGGAGCGCGGGTGGGGAAGAAGAATCGGGAACAGCGCAGGGCCGAGTCCAAGTCCGCGCGCAAGCGCGAGAACGCTCTGCTCGCCGCCGAGCAACGCCTGCGAGCGCTCATCGACAAGCTGATCGATGATCTGGCGCGCGGCAGCGAGCTCGACGAGGCCGTCGGCGCCTTCCTGTCCGTCTACGACCCCGGTCCCGCGCCCGCCGGTCTCGCGCAACTCGTCGAACAGCGCTCCGACCGCGAACGCGTGCGCGCGGTCGGACAAGCGATGCTCGCGCGCGACGAGAAGAGCGTCGCGGCGCTGAGCTTCGCCGCCCAGGTCGCCCGGCTCGACGACGACCTCGACGGCGCCTCGGATCTGCTGCAGCGCGTGATCGATCTCACCGACCACCCCGCGCCGCGCACCGACTTCGCGAACGTCCTGATGCTGCGGGAACGCATCGCAGACGCCCTCGAGGTGATCGAACCGGTCTGCGTCTCCTATCTCAATGGCGCCGACGCGCAGTGCGCGCGCGCAGAGCTGCTGCGCGCGGCGAGGCAGCGCCTCGACGGCGATCCGGCGGCGCGCTGTACGTGCGGATCGGGCCTTGCCTACGGCGAGTGCTGCGCCCCGCGCGAGCGCGCGGCGATCGAAGGGTTCTGCGACCCGAGCGGGCTGTACGCGCTGCGCGACGAGCTGCTGGAGGCGTGGAGCAGTCCTGTGTTCGAGCGCGCGCGCGAGCGCGCGATGCGCGACTGGTTCGGCGAGGGCGTGTGGGAGCACGCCGATGAGCCGAACATCCGGTGGTGCTTCGAGCGCGGCTGGGTCGCGGTCCCCATCGCGGCGGCCCCGCCGCCGGAGGGATCATTCCTTGGCATGCTCGCGACCGATCCCAAGACGCCGACCACTCTCGCGCGCCGAGCCGCGGACTGGAACGAGTGTGCGCACGCGGGCTTGTGGCAAGTCGCCGACCCCCACGCACAGCCGGATGTCGTGCTGGTTGACCTGGTGACCGGTGTGCACATCCACGCTGCGATCCCGCCCGAGTATCTGGAGGATCTCCCCCGCTGGAGTGTGTTGCTGTGCATCCTGCAGCCGGTCGACGGCGTCTGGCGAACCGGCGGATCGATGTTCAGGCTGTCGCCACGAGAAGGAGAGATGCTGGCGGCCGAGGTTTACAACACCGCGGCCGATGACGTCGCGGGAAGCCGAGAGCTACGTGACACCGCTCCGGTGTTCCGCGAGATGGCGGATGCATGCGGAGGACGCGCGATCGACGGCGACGATCCGCTGCCGGTCGAGTTCGTCTCGGTGCTGCGCGCGGTCACGATGATCCAGTTGCCGGCCCTTCGCGATCATCTCGAAGCGATGAGCGCCCAGCCGATCCCGGTCGCCAACACCGACGGTGAGTCTCTGGTGTTCCTCAACGTTCGGATCCGCGTTCGGGATGTCGGCGCGTTGGAGCGCGCGCTCGAAGGCCACCCCGACATCGAGTGGCGCGACGGCGAGATGATCTGGCTCGGCCGCGAGCACTCACCGGTCGAAGCGGCCACGACGCGCGCCGAGCTGCGGAGGCTCGGCGCCATCGAGCAAAACGACACGCTGCGATATACGCGCGCCTCCCTCGCGGTCCAAGGCAACGAGTTGGCTGGGATGGTGAATTCGGAAGCCAGGCTCGAACGGTTGGTGGCGCTGCTTGCCGACGCTGGCGCCGAGCCTTCGATCCTCGATCGCACGCGTTTCGATCCGGCTCAGGACTTGCCGTGGCCGCCCGCCGCGCGCGAAGACCGGCCGGTAAGGATGTCACCAGCAGCGGAGGACGCGTGGCGCGACGCGTGGCTGGATGAGCATGTACCCGCCTTGGGGGGCCTCACGCCGCGCCAGGCGGCCGAGAGCGAGGATCACATCGAGGTGCTCGAGGCGCTGCTGCGCGAGTTCGAGTTCCGCGCAGAATCCGGCGGCGGACCTGACGCGGGTCCGCTGCGGCGCGCGCTGAACATGGAGTGAGCCTGATCGGAACGACACCTGCAACGGATGCACACGGCATTAAGCCGAGTTCCAAAGGTGCTTAACAGAACGTGACGCAGGACACCGACTCACGATTCGTCTCACAGAGAAACGACGCGCTGCCCCACACAGTCAACTCAGCGGTCTGCAGAACCGCACCGTTAGGTGACATCTCTCGACTCGACTTGCAGCGAGGGGTCGGCAAGGACAGTCTCGATGCACTTCTGCCTCGTCTCAGCACCTAGAACTTTGTTTCGCGGTGTGCGCAGAAACTCTGGCAACTGCTTGAGTAGGACCAGCGGGACGCGATCGAAAACGAGACTTTCTTTCTTTGAGATAGCCCGCGTCAGCACGATGACGGGTTGTACCCAAAC
>JBHELL010000247.1:0-14047 GCA_046263075.1 Actinomycetota bacterium
CACTGCGCGATCGTGATCGTGATGGTCGCGGTGTTCTCCGAGAGGTCCGCCATCGCCTTATCGCCGGGCAATAGCTGCTCGGTCGTCACCGGCGCGCCGTTGAGCGCGCGCGCGGCGATCCTCTGATACTGGTTCGTCACGTTCTGCTGCAGCCCGGCCGTTCCTGCAGCGAGCGTTTGCGCTTGCGTGCACGACTCCGGGACGACGAACGGCGATCGCTTTCCGGCCGACGTGTGTCCGATCGCGACGCCCGCCAAAAGCGCAGCGACGACGATGGCAGCGATCGCGCCGAGTCGTGTGAGGCTCGTTCGCTTCTTCGGAGGGCTCGCCGCCTGCGTGAGTAATGCTGTGACGGCGGGAGCCGAGATCGGTTCGGGATCGGCGATCTTCAGCGCCACACTGCCTTCTGTGGCGGTCACAACCTCGGGGTCGGGGATGCGGACGTACTGCGGAACGCCGTTCTCCCCCGGCAGCGCCTTGTCATCGAAGACGAGGTCGCCCAGCAGCTCTTTCAGCTGCTCGCCGCCGCGCGCTGCTTGCGCCCGCGCATCGGCCACCTCTCGCTCGAGCTCGTCGATCCGATGCCGGAGCGCGTCGACGAAATCGGGCTTCACGCCGGGATCCGCGTCTTGCTTCGGCTCGACGCCTGCGACGCGCGCTTCGATCTCGAGCTGACGCTTCGAGGTCTCGTCCATCTTCTCTTCGGCTGCGTGCAGCCGCGCGAGCATCGCCTTCAGTACGTCGAGCAGCTCGAGCTGCGTGCGAGTCATGTGGCGATGGTACCGCCGGGTGTCTCCGGCTCCGGGGAAGGTGGAGCGCTAGCCGAGGAACTCGACCGTGACGTACACGACGCCGTTATGCCACACCGCGCCGACACCTGCGGTCTTGTACCGCGAGTTGAGGATATTCGCGCGGTGCGCCGGGCTGGCCATGAACGCCTGCTCGAGCAACGTCAGGTTCGGCGAGACGCCGACGTTCTCGCCGGCGATCGTCCACGAGTAGCTGCTGAGGGCCGAGCCGAGGTTCGATGTGTGGAAGATCGTGCCCTTGGCGGCCATCGCCGCGCTGTGCTTGTGTGCGAGATAGGACAGACTCCAGTTGAGCCGCAGCGGTGCGCGACCGTAGTGGGCGCGCGACGCGTTGGTCATCTTGAACATCATGCCTTCGGTGCCCGTCGGCGTGTAGGCGAGTGCCGAAGGAGCCGTTGCGATCCCGCCGACGGATATCGCGAGCGTGAGCAACAGAACGCTTATGAATCGGGGCCGCTTCATCTCTTGATATCTCGGATGCTCGCCGTGACCGCTCAAGCGACGCACGCGTTCTGGTACGAAGATGAGGACTAGAAGAATGACTAGATGGTGCGCGCGCGAGCGCCGTCGCTTGGGACGCGCGCGTCGAAGTGCGCGCGCGCGACGAAGTGCGCGCGGCTCGGCGCGCGAGATCGTTGAGTTGCCGGTGGGGTTAGAGGCGCACGCGGAGGCGTTCGATCAGCATCGAGAACGCGAGACCGGGGGCGGCCTCCGCCGCCATCTCGCAGAGCTGCCCGAGGTCGGCCTCTGCGAGGTCGTTGCCGCCGACGATCACGACGCCGACGCAGCGACCGCCGGCGTCGAGGGGCGCGGCCATCAACGATTCGGTGCGCGCGCCGGGGATCCCGGCGACGAGCCCTTGCGCGAGATCGACCGGCGAGATGAACACACCGTTCCCCGACGTCGTCAGGTCGCTGAACAGGGCCTGCGTCGGAGCGACACGCATCTCCGTCTCCCCCGGCGACAACCCGTGCGGGGCGATGACGCGATAGTCGCCTTCCGGTTGCAACATGAACACGGCGGCCGTCTCGGGGCCGTAATGCTCGACGATCTGCTGAAGGAACGTGCGGCCGATCGTTCGCGGCTCCGCCAAGACCGGCATCTCGTCGAGCAGCTGCTCGAGGTCGCGCGCAGCCCACACCGAAACGGCAAGCCTGCTGACGATCGAGCCGGGTTGATGCGCGGTCGGAGCCGGCTTCGCTATGACCGGCGAGCGACGCAGCAACCGGCGCCGGAAGGAAGGCTGCTCATCGGGCATGATCTCCTTCTGCGGAGCCGGACGCATCACGCGGCCGCGCACGATGCGCGCCCCGGGCTTCGGCGCCAGCGACGGGACGGGGTCCGCCGCGACGTCGAGCTCCGCGAGGAGCGAGCGAACGTATTCAACGGTCTTCGTGCCGGTCGCGTTGGTGGCCGGCTCCGGGATGCGAACGACACGATCCCCTTCGGGCGCGCGCGGTGGGAGGACCGGTTGCTGCGCGGCCGGGGCCGTCATGATCTGCGGAGCCTCAACGGGCGGCGGTGGCTGTTCTTCGTCCTGCGCCGCCTGCTCGGCAGCCGCGATCTCGGCTTCGCGGATGGCGATCTCGACGGCGACTTCGTCGATGTCTGCGACGAGCTCGGCCGGCACCTCTTCTTCGACCTCGGGTTCCGGCTCGGTTTGGGCCGCGATGTCGGCCAGCGCCGCGAACGCTTCACGGAACGGGTTCGGCTGGGGCGCGCGCTCGTCGTCGAGCCGCTCCGGCGCCAGCTCGACCACAGGTTCCGGCTCCTGGGCAATCACGGGCTCCGGCTCCTGGGCAATCACGGGCTCGGGCTCGGCAACGACGACAGGCTCGGGTTCCTCGGCAATCACAGGCTCCGGCTCGGGTTCGACCACCGCGGGTTCCGGTTCGGCTTCCAGCTCAACAACCGCGACCGGCTCGGGTTCGGGCTCGACCACCACCGGCTCCGGCTCGGGTTCGACCGAGATCGGCTCCAGGGCAAGCGGTTCCGGCTCCAGGGCAACCGGTTCCGGCTCGGCGGCAACCGGTTCCGGCTCGGCGGCCGATGCAACTTCGGCGTCGGCACTCTCTGCGGGGGGCTCGGCCTCTTCCTCGGACCGCAGCTGCTCGAGCAACGCCGCCGGAGGCTCGACGGACGGCGGCCCTTCTTCTGCCGCGAGGGCAACGGCGTCGCCGAGCTCCGACAGCGAGAACGGCCGAAGCACTACGCGCGCGCATGCGTCTGAAGGCGGCTCGACGTCCCCGAGCACCACGCATGGGACGCGCAGCCCGAAGGCGAGCGCGCGCGCCGCTTCGAGGCCGCGCTCGGTGGTGCCGAGATCGACCAGAGCTACCGCGGCGCCGTCTGCGTCGAGTGCGTCGGATGCGTCGTTGAGAGCCTGAAGCTCCCAGTCCGGCATCATCGACGCGAGCGCGACTTGCAGCGACGCATCCGCGGTTAACGCCAACACCCGCATCGGCGGAAACCCCTAACCCCTATTTGTGAAGGATGGTGTGATAGATCGTGACGACTGCAGGACCGAGCACGACCGCGAAGAGCGACGGGAAGATGCACGCGATGAGCGGGAACGTGATCTTGACCGGGATCTACTGGGCCTTCTCCTCTGCTAGTTGTCGTCTACGCAGACGGAGCTCTTGAGCCTGCACGTGGAGCACCTTGGCGATCGAGATGCCGAAAACATCCGCCTGAACCATCGCGAGGACGAACGACTTCAGCTCTTGCAGGCTCGACCGGTCGCCGAGGTCGCGCAAAGCGTCCGCGCGCGGCTTCCCCAGCTGCATCTCTTGCAGCATGCGGTGCAGCTCTTCGCCGAGAGGCCCTCCTGCCTGTCGAGCAACGCGCGCGACCGCGGAGTCGAACCCGAGGCCGGCTTCAACCGTGATCGACAGCAGGTCCAACGCATCCGGGAGCGCGCGCCGGATCAGATGCTGGCGTTTCTTCGCCCGCGATCGGACGACCCACTCCGGCATGTAGTAGCCGACGAAGGCGAGAACCGCCGCGAGCACGATGCCGCGCACGGCACCGAACCCGATCGCGCCGAGGACGACCGCGGCCACGACACCGTCTCCGATGCCGAGGACCTTCATCGCGATGATCCGCTCTGCGTCCCACGATTCGGGACTGCCTGCGTATCCGAGCTCTTCGGTCAGCCGCTCGACGACGTTCGCCGGCGTGAATCGCTTGCCGATGCGCGAAAGCCGCACGAGCCCGGGGAACAGAACGCGCTCGAGGAACGGGCGCGCGAGCTCGCGCTTGCGCATGTCTTGCGGCGTCATGTCGATCTGCTTCAACCGGCGGATCGTCTGGAAGCTCTCATGACGCTCCAGAGCAAGCCCCTGCAGATTCGAGAACAGCAGCACCGCCGCGCCGAAGAACAGCAGGACTGCGAGTGTGATGATCGGCATGACTACACCTCGATCCTGATGATCTTGCGCATCCAAACGACGCCGAGCCCGAGCATGACGAGTGAGCCGCCGATCATGAGCCTGCCGAGAGGATCGGTCGTCATCGTCGTGAGGAACGTCGGGTTCACCATCATGATGTAACCGGCGATGCCGAAGGGCAGCACGCCGAGGATCCATGCAGACAAGCGACCTTCGGCAGAAAGCACCTTGATCTGACGGCGGACGCGCTCGCGTTCACGAAGCGTGTCGGCAACCGTGCGCAGCAACATCGCGAGGTTTCCACCGACCTGGCGCTGGATGTTGATCGCGAGCACGACCCACTTGAAGTCCTCGCTGCCGAGCCGCTCCGCCATCGCGTTCAGCGCATCCTCGACCGGCATGCCGAGCCGCGCTTCGCTGAGCACTCGCTGGAACTCGCTCGACGTCGGCGCCGGCGCTTCGCGAACGAGGGTATCGATCGCCTGCATGAACCCATAGCCGGCTTGCAAAGAACCTGCCAGCAACTGCAACGTGTCCGGCAACTGCGCAAGGAACGCCGAGCCGCGCGCGGCAACCTTGCGCGTGAGCACTGCCTTCAGGACGAACGGCACGAGGCCGGCCAGCACGACGCCGAGCCACCACTTGCCGAGCAGCACGAGGCCGACCACGCCGCCGGCAACCGCCGCTCCCGCCTGGATCGCGAGGAACTCTGCGGCACGGAACGGCCAGCCGGCTCTGTCGAGCTGCTGTTGGAGTGTGTCCTCGTACCCGGCCGGTTTCGGCATCTTGTCGACGAGCCCTGCCGCGCGCCGCGCGAGCGCGCTGCCTCCTTCTTGCCGCCGCTGCCGGCCCTTCTCGCGGTTGGCACCGCGGACGTACAACCGCAGGGCGCGCGACAGCGTCGCCGACTCCTTCGTCTTCTTCGGCCGCGAGAGGAGGACGAACAGCAGGAGAGAAAAGGCCGCGAAGGCCGCGCCTCCACCGATCAAGAGACCGACCGGGGACGTGAAGGCAGGAACGAGCGGTCCGGCGGGGACAGACGACCCAGATCCCGACGTCACCGGCGCGGCACTCCGCGGACTGAACGCGACGATCTGGTCGCTCGACGATGCCCCGCCGACCATGACCGCCACGGAGATCTGTAGCTCTGACGATCCCGTTCCTTTCGTGTTGTAGGAGAGCTGATACTGCGACGCAAGGTCGCGCGCGGCCGAGCTGAACGCTCCTTGCAGGCCGCCGGAGCCCGAGACGGCGATGCTCGATCCGCCGGTGCCCGACGCGAGCGCGTCGAGCGTCGATGTCGACAACTGCGGCGTCGAAAGGCCGATGACCGCGATCGGCGCCTTCGCCGATCTCGCTGCGTCGACGGCGTCGCGCAGCTTCGCGCCGCTCGAGCTATCGTCACCGTCGGTGAACAGCACGATGTTGCGCTGCGCTTGCTCCGCGCCGAGCAACGATGCCGCGAGACGGACCGAATCGAAGATCGCCGTTCCGCCGCCCGCGTTCAAGCCGGCGATCGCGCGCACGACACGGCCGTGATCGGTCGTGAACGGCACCCGGAGCGACGGACGATCGCTGAACGAAACGAGAGCGATCCGTACGTATCCCGGCAGCCCGGCGGCGAAGTGCTCCGCCGCGTTCTTCGCGTCGGCGAGCGGTCTGCCGTTCGTGCTTCCGCTCGTGTCGATGAGCAGCACGACCGCGACCGGCGTGCGCGCGTCGAGCGGCTGCAACGTCAATCCCGAGACCGGCCTGCCGTCCTCTGTGACGGTGAACGCGTCGCCGTTGAGGGTGCCGGGCGCCCCCGTCACGCCGAGGATGAGATGCGCGACCCCGTTCGCGTCGACAGTTGCTTCACGGATGTGAACCCCAACCGGCGTCGCGGCGCTGGCTCTCGCGGGCAGCGCCATCCACGCCGCGACCGTGAGGATCGCGGCGATGCACGCGTTGCGTTTCCACTGGATGGTCATCGGAACCCGTCCCGCGCCATCGGTTCGGGTTCGAAGATCTCAGGTCCGAGCTTGATGCCGTAGTCCTCGAGCCGGTCCATGAAGTGCGGACGCAACCCGAGCGACTTGATGTGCCCGCGGAACTTGCCGGCCTCGTCGACGCCCATCCCCATGTCGAACAGGAAGAGGTCCTGCATCGTGATGACGTCGCCTTCCATGCCGGACACTTCCGTGACGTGCGTCACGCGACGCGACCCATCCTTGAGGCGCGCTTGATGGACCACGAGCTGGATCGCGGACGCGATCTGTTCGCGGATCGCCCGAACGGGCAGGTCCATGCCCGCCATCAAGCACATCGTCTCGAGGCGGCTGAGCACGTCGCGCGGCGTGTTCGCGTGCACGGTCGAGATCGAACCGTCGTGACCGGTGTTCATCGCCTGCAACATGTCGAGCGCTTCACCGGAACGAACCTCACCGACGACGATCCGGTCGGGACGCATACGCAGCGCGTTGCGAACGAGATCGCGGATCGTTACCTCACCACGACCCTCGATGTTCGGCGGACGAGACTCCATGCGAACGACGTGCGGCTGCATCATCCGAAGTTCTGCCGAGTCTTCGATCGTGAGGATGCGCTCGTCGGCAGGGATGAAGGACGACAACACGTTGAGGGTCGACGTCTTGCCGGCGCCGGTTCCACCGGACACGAGCATGTTGATGCGTCCTTTGACGCAGGCTTCGAGGAAACGGGCGACCTTGCTCGACACCGTTCCGAAGCTGATCAAGTCTTCGATCTGGTACGGCTCGCGGCTGAACTTACGGATGGTGAGCGCGGCGCCGTCGATCGCGATCGGCGGGATCGCCGCGTTGACGCGCGAGCCGTCCGGCAAGCGCGCGTCGACGTACGGGCTCGACTCATCGATGCGGCGCCCGACACGTCCGACGATCTTCTCGATGATCTGGCGCAGGTGCGCGTCGTCGTGGAAACGGCCGCTCGTTCGAAGGATCTTGCCTTCACGCTCGATGTACAGCGTGTTCGGACCGTTCACCATGACCTCGGTAACGTTCGGGTCGCGCAGGTACGCCTCCAGCGGGCCGTACCCCAAGATGTCGTCGGTCGTCTCGGCGATGAGCCGCTGCCGCTCACTCGCAGACAGTGGATAGTCCTCACCTTCGAGAACCTCGGTGAGCTGTTGACGCACCTTCGCCTCGAGCTGCTGCGGCGTCATCTCGATGTCGTAGAGCTTCGGCCCGAGCGCGGCTACGAGCGCTTGGTGGGTCTTGCGCTTCAGATCCGCGAGCGGATCGACGGGGCGCTGCTGTTGATCCCCTTGCTGCGGCGCGCTTACATCCGACTCGTCTCCGCGCGCTTTCGATAGACGTTCGTACAGGCTCATGCCGTTCTCCTTCTGCCGAAGCGGCGCCGCTCTTGGTGGCTCGCCGACGGAGCATTCGCGGCGCCGAGGGCGTCCGCGAGCTTCCCGAGGGCAAAGACGACCGGCGAGTTGGGCGCTTCACTCACGAGCGGAACCCCGCGGTTGATCGAGAGCGGTACTTCGCGTCCTGATGGGATCGAGACGTCGACGCGCGCGCCCAGCGTCTTTTCCACCTCGTTGACCTTCAGACCGACCTCGGCGTCTGCCCGGTTGAGCGTCAGCCGGATCCGTTCGCGCGAGAACCCGAGCAGGTCGATCGTTTGCAGCGCGAGCTTGACGTTCTTGATGCTCGGCACGTCCATGCTCGTGATCAGCACGCAGACGTCCGTGTCGTCGAGCGCGGCGACGACGTGCTCGCTGAAAGCCGCAGGCGTGTCCACGACGATGTAGCGGAACGAGTGGCGGAGCAGCTTGATGACACGTCCGACCGATTCCGCGGAGATGGTGTCCGCCAGCCCGGGCTCGAACGGCGCCGCCATCAATCGCACACCCGACTTGTGCGCGGCGAGGTACCCGCTGACCGACTCGACATCGAGGTTGTTGATGTTCTGTGCCGCGTCGTACATCGTGCGCGCGGGGAACATCTGCAGCATGATCGCGAGGTCGCCGAACTGCAGGTCGAGGTCGACCAGCACGACCGGCTCGCCGGTTCGCTGCGCGAGCATCACGCCGAGGTTCGACGAGACGAAGCTCTTACCGACCCCGCCCTTCGAGCTGAAGACGGTGATCACTTCGCTCTGCGAGCTCGACGACCTTTCATTCTCACCGCTGCCGTGGCTGCTGCGTTCCCGGATCTGTCGCGCGAGCTCTTCCGCGCGCGCGACGGCACCGGTCAGCTGCTCTTTGGTGAACTCGGTCGAAAGGATGTCTCGCACGCCGGATCGGAGTGCCATCTGCAACAGCTCCGAGCTGAGCGCGTCGGCAACCAACACCACGGAGACCTCGGGCGCGCGCTTCTGCACGCCCGCGGCGAGCCGCAGCGCTTCTTGCGACGGGACCGAAGGACCGAGCAGCACCACATCGATCTGACCCGTGCGCTCCGTGAGCAGATGCTCGAGCTCGACCACGCCGGCGACGCCCGTCACGTCGTTCGGCCGGCCAAGCTGCTCGGAGACCCGGGAGTGGAACCGGGGGTCCGTGTCCGCGAGGACGATCACTTCTTCCGCCTCCTCAGTTGAAGATGTTGAGTGGGTTACGACCGGACGTGCGCGTCGGCCCTTGACCCGGCGGAAGGAGCGTGAACCACATCTTCCCGCCGAACGCTGCGTACGCGACCTTTTCTGCGTCGCCGGGTTTCACCGCAAGCGTGAGCATGATCGAATCCGACGTCGAGCCGCTCGTCGTCTTGCTGTCCTTCGCTGCGCCGCGACTGCCCGAGCCATCCGTCTGCGCGCCGGCGATCTTCTGTCCGACGGCGAGGACGGGAACGTCCTGCAGCAAGAACCGTACGATCGACGGGTCGGTAACGTTCGCCCATACGCCGTTCTTCGGAACGGACAGCTCGAACTGCGCGAGCAACGAGACGTGGTCACCCGGCTGGATGAAGCCGCCGACGCCGTTCGGTGTGTCGACCTGCACCGTGATCGCCTGGCGATCGGATGGGATCGGCAGCGACGAGCCGAGATGATCCGGCGTCGTCCAGCGCGCGACGAGCAACTGCACGCCCGGCAAGATCGTGACGCCGGCAACCTGACCGCGGATCTGATCGAGCGACGTGACGGCGCCTTCCGCGACGACTTTCTGCGGGACCGGCGTCTTGTCGATCATGCCCTTCGACGCAGCCTGCTCGGCCGTCGTCCCGACCGGGATCGACGACTTGGCGACGTAGACGTCGACGGTCTCGACGCCCGCGTACGCCTTCCGCTCGAGCCCGTGCACGTACGTCACGAGCGCGACCGAAGCGAGCGCCGCGAGCCCAACGGCGAGCACGAGGCTCGTCGCTCTCTTCCCCAGCGATACACCTTTCATGATCTCCTCCCCGCAGAAGGCGACGTCAGACGTCGCACTTCTCGTCGATCGTGGTCGAGTAATTGCCGCCGCACAGCGCCACGCCGTGGACGGTTGCGTCGGATCCCTTGTGGTAGCCGATGGTTCCGGTCCACCACTCGTCGATGAATTCGAAGTCGATGTACGAGCTGCTGTCGAGCTGTCCGGTGATGCCGCCGTAGCCCCATATCCTCACGAGAAGGAACGCCGCGAGGCAGAACTTCGTGTTCGTTCCCGAGCCGTTCACGCTCGTCGAGCTGCAGCCGGCGGCATCGCGTCCGTCGACGACCTTGTTGTAGATGGCGATCGGGAAGATGGTGCCGTTGGTCTTCAGGACGTCGAACGCGTCGGTCAAGCTCTTCCCGTGCGCTCCGGTGTTCGAGTCGCATCCCGTTTGCGCCCCTGATTGCTGGGGGTTGCAATCGGTCGGACGGTCGTCGTCGGAAAGCGTGATCGAGCCGGGGAACCCGTTCAGGAACCAATCCGAGAGCATCGTGTCGCCGTTCGGATTCGAGTTCCCGTTGTAGTCGAGGAACCCCCAGTTCCCGGTCCCCATGCCGCAGGTCGTTCCGCCACGCTGGAAGTACTCGCGGTGCACGACGTGTCCCGCTTGGTAGACGGGATGGTCGGCGGCCGACTTCCCCCAGGTCGAGTCGTCACCGGCCATGTGCGCGTTCCATTCCTTGATGTGCTCGTCTTGGTCGCAGATGCCGACCGGACGCATGCCGAACAACACGTCGACCGTTCCCCACTCGGCCGTCGAGCTGGAGTACGGCTGGATGTCGTTGATCCCGAGCACCGGCGCGAACGTGAGATGCGCCGGCATGCGCGCGCCGATACGCACGTGGCCGACGCCCGTGCTGCAATCGGTGTGCGGCGTCACGACGAAGTCGGCGGGGGTGACATCGGGGTCGTTCTGGCGCATGATGCTCGACGCGTCTTGTCCGGCGGCGCTCGACCATCCGCCGGAACCGGCTGCGGTGCACGCGTCGGGACTGTTCGCGTCGATGTAACGCGCGGCTGCGAGAGCGGCGGCGTCGGTGTCTGTGATGACTTGACGGCGCGTCTTCCAAACCGAGCCCGCGTCGATCGAAAGCATCGAGCCGCCGACGATCGCGACGAGCGACAGCACCACGATGACGGCCGTCACGCCGTCTTCGCGTTGGAATCGCTTCAAGAAGCGGCTCATCAGTTCGTCCTCTCGCACCGGAACGTCCCGGTGCCGTTGTAGGTGATCTGCTGGTTGCCCCAGACCGGGATCGAGATCGCGTACTTCGTGCTCGCCGGCACGGTGACGGACACGAGAACGGACGCCCCGACGCCGGCCAGCTGGCACGGACGCTGCGATCCGGATGACGCCGGCGTCGTCGTCACGACGAGGTCGGCGGCATCGAAGAGGCTCTCCGACGTCTGGACGCGCGCGACGACCTCGTCGTACGTGGCGCCGATCGCGGCGAGCCGTGCGCCTTCCCTCGCCGCGGCTTGCAAGCCTTGCGACCGGTTGAAGGCCATCCCGAACTGGATGGTCCCGAACAGGATCGCGAACAGCAGAGACGCGAGGATGGCGAACTCCACCGCGGACGCTCCGTGTTCTTGGTTGATCCTCTTCATCCTTCGCCCCCCGGCGAGTGTCCCTGCGGGAGCACCCCGGGCGGGAGACGGGATCCCACCCGGGGCGACCCGGTTACTCAGCAACGGACCGCGTGCTGCGCGACTGACCCGGCGGTGCACTGGAACGTTGAGCTCGTTTGGTTGCTCAAGAACACCACCGCTACGAAGATCGTCGCCGTTATGAACAGCAACATCAGTCCGTATTCGACCGCCGTTGCGCCACGTTCCGAACGGATGTGAAGGCGGGTAGCCAGCGACTTCGGGGAGGCCGAAACCAGCCTTGCTTGCATCCAACGCGGAACGGACGACACGACGCTTCCTCCTTGATCGTTAGCAGCTGTTGGCTTTCGCTTGGATGGAGCTCGCCGTGCAGTTGAACGTCGAAGACGTTTGCTGCCCGAGGAACACAACCGCTGCGATGATGACCGCTGCGATGAGAGCCACCATCAAGCCGTACTCGACGGCAGTCGCACCACGTTCGCTCTTGATGCTGAGACGCGTGGACAACCATGTCCCCGCGAACCGCACCATCGTGAGAACGTTCGTCAAACCGCTCACCTCCCTATCCCTCCCTGGGTCGAGGTGATGACCTCGACACCGGTCTCCTCCTGTCCTCGGAGATATCGGTGTAGTGCGCACCAGCACGAATGGGTGGGCCGTCGTGACTACGGGTGGGAAACGTCCCTAGCGACTTAGGACACGTGACCTAGTGGGCTCGCCCGGCGCGCGCAAGGCGCGCAAAGGTGCCGCCGTGCCAACTGATTCTCGGCTGCAAAAAGTTAGTGCAGATGGCCCTGCACGCACCGAGAATGGCGCGCGCGGCTCGACGCGAACGATTCGTGGAACGACAGAGGCGGAGATCGCGTATGCGAGTCTCCGCCTCCGAGGGATCTGTTAGATCAGCACTTGTTGCCCTTCGCTGCGATCGACTGACCCGTGCAGTTGAACGTCGAGGACGTTTGCTGCCCGAGGAACACAACCGCTGCGATGATGACTGCTGCGATGAGAGCCACCATCAAGCCGTACTCAACTGCGGTCGCGCCACGCTCGCTCTTCACGTTGAGCCTGGTCGCCAACCACGTCCCCGCGAAACGAACCATGCTGAGAACGTTCGACATACTGCTCACCTCCCTCCCTCTGAAACAGAGGGTGATCCCTCCCGAACCGAACGCCTGCCTTGTGACACGCAATGAATGTCGGTTCGTGGACCGTCGAGCCTCATGAGTCGCGCGACGCCGCTTCGAGCGGGAAGCGCACCTAGCCTCGTAGGACTGGTTACCTAGAGGGCGCCTGCGACGAGCCCGCGACGGAAGGCTTCACCGATCGCTTGCGCTGCGGTTTCGACGCCGAGCTTCACGTAGATGCTCGCGAGGTGATTGCGCACCGTCTTGGGCGACACGAACAGCATGCGCGCGGCCTCCGCAGGGCGCGCGCCGCCCGCGATGAGGCGCAGGATCTCGAGCTCGCGGTTGGTGAGCGTTGCCGGCGCGTTCTGTCCCCCGGCTCGGCGGAGCACGCTTCTCGCGATCCCCGGCGACAAGAACGAGCCGCCCTGCGCGACCGCGCGCACCGCTTGCAGGAGCTCGCTCATCGACGACGTCTTGAGCAAGTAGCCGTCTGCGCCGAGAGCGATCGCGTGCGCGACCGTTGCGTCGTCTTCGTGCACCGTCAAGAAGATCAACCGCGTCGCGGGCGACTCGCGGCGGATGCGCGCCGCGATGTCGAGCCCGGTTCCGCCGGGCATCGAAACGTCGAGGATCACGATGTCCGGTTGTTGCTGCGCGACGAGGGTGATGGCTTCATCGGCCCTGCCCGCCTGCCCGACGACGTTGAACCCCGGCTCTGCGGCGACGATCTTCACGACGGATTCCCGGAGCAAGGTGTGGTCGTCGACGACGACGACGCGATGACTCGCTTGCGCTTGTGGCTGAGCTATCGTCACTGTCTGCTCCGGATCCGTAGAGGAACGTCCAAAGAGATGCGTGTTCCACCGCGCGAAGCGCGTTCGATCGAGAGGCGCGCGCCGATGCGTTCGGCGCGTTCGTGCATCGCTTCCAATCCGACGCCCGCCATCGCGTCGGCTCCGATCCCGCGTCCGTCGTCCTCGACGACGAGCCGTACCGCGCCGGTATGACGTTCGAGGCCAACGTGAACCTCGGACGCGCGTGCGTGCCGGACGGCGTTGGAGACCGCCTCCTGCGCGATGCGGAACGTCTCGTGCTCGACGGCCGGAGGCAAGCGGACGGAATCGTCCGCGTCGAGCCGGATCGCCGGCGAGCCGTCCCGTCGAAGGTCGCTCACGTAGCCGCGCAGCGCCCCGCTCAATCCTTCGCGCAGGCCGCCGCGCAAGCCGCGGATCGCGCTCCGCACATCGACGGCGACGCGCTCGGCGACGCGGCTCATCCGCGCCAAACCGTCGCGCGTGTTCATGTCTTCGCTCGTCTGTGCGATGAAGTCGAGCTCCAAGCGCAGGTGCGCGAGCGACTGGGCGACCGAATCGTGAAGGTCGCGCGCGATCCGCTGCCGCTCTTCGTCCACCGACATCTCGCGTATGCGTTGGAAGAGCACGGCGTTCTGGATGCCGACCGCTGCCTCGGCGGCGAGCTGCGTCAACGCACGGAGCGCGCGATCGTGGTCGTGGCGCGCGCAACGCGCGAACACTACGGCGAGCCTTTCGTCTCCGCGGCGGAGCGGCGCGACGAGCCAGCATCCGCCGGCCAGCGGAACGACCGCGGCGCGATGGGATCGCTCGGCAAGCCCGACGAATCGGTCCGTCTCTTCGACGCCCTCGCTCGCGACGACGGCGGTGCTGCCCGGCTCCGTGTAGACGAACACCGCGGCAGGAGCGCGCAAACGCTTCCGTACGT
>JBHELL010000248.1:0-5991 GCA_046263075.1 Actinomycetota bacterium
TCGTGCTGATGGACATCAACTTGCCGGGGATCAACGGCATCGAAGCCGTCCGGCGGATCAAGTCGAACGGTGCCGACACGATGGCGTTCCTGCTGTCGACCTACGCCGTCACCGATCTCCCCGCCGACGCTCGCAGCTGCGGTGCGGCCGCCTACATCAACAAGGAAGAGTTCGGACCCGACGTGCTCGAGCAACTCTGGGAGTCGCGCGGCGATCCGACCTGGGCCGCGTAACCTCGCCATCGCATAGAACCCGTCACGCGACCGGGATCCGTCCTTTGATAGTCGTCCCTTGCGCGGGCGCGCTTTCGACCTCGAGCGTGCCCCCGACGGCGCCGAGCCGGTCCTCCATGTTGACGAACCCCGACCCGAGCCCACGTCCTTCGCGGTCGAACCCTGCGCCGTCATCGGCGACCTCGAAGTTCAGCGAGCCTTCGTCCTGCCACACGCGGATGTGCGCTTTCGCGCCTTCACCGGCGTGCTTCCCCGCGTTCTGCAGCGCCTCGCGGCAGATGAAATACACCGCCGTTTCGACGTCCTGCGGGTAGCGGCCGACGTTCTCTCCCCGCTCGACGATCGTCGGCAAGAGCGCCTTCTGCGCGACCGATTCGAGCGCCGGCACGAGCCCCTCCGACGTGAGCAGCGCCGGGTAGATGCCGTGCGACAGCTCGCGCAGCTCTTCGACGGTTTCCTGCGCTTCCGTCGACAAGCCATCGAGGAAGTCCTTGAGCTTCGACGAATCCTTCTCGATGAGCTGCTGGGCGAGCCGCAGCTTCACACGAAGCGCGACGAGCCGTTGCTGCGCGCCGTCGTGGATGTCGCGCTCGATCTTGCGTCGAGCCGCATCCTCGGATGCAACTATGCGTAGGCGCGACGCGCGCAGATACTCGGCTTGCTTGCGCAGCTCGTCGAGCGTTCGCTGCAGCTGCGTATCGAGCTGCACGTTGTGCAACGCGAGCCCGACCTGGCGTGCGACCTCGGTCATCACGCGCTCTTGCTCCTCCGTGAACTGCTCGCCCTCTCCGCGACGCTCGGCGACGATCATCCCGAGGAGCTCCCCCGAATGCGTGATCGGTGCGACACGCAGTTGCGAGCCGTCGCGGCCGGCGAGGATCTGCGGCAGCCACACCTTGATCCACGCGTTGCCGGAGACGCCTGCGCGCGACACGACCGGCCGCTCTTTCTCACCGACGACGACCATGCCTGGGCCGCGCTCGGGATCCGACACGAACCGTTCGAGGATGCCGTCCTTGCCCGTCCACACCTCGGCGACGTCGACGCCGAACGTCTTTCGCATCGACTCGACCATCTGCAGCAGCGACTCGTCGAGCGGTATCGCGCGCGACAGTCGAGAACCGAAGGTGCGCAGCACGTCGTCGGGCGCTTGCCGTTCGCCGTAGACGATACGGTTTGCGAGATTCGTGAGACGGTCGCGCGCGGGGAGATAGAGCAACGCGCTCACCGCCGCTGCAGCCATCGAGAGACCGATGATCGTGCGTTCGCTCGTCGTCGGAGTGCGGCCGAGCCCGATCACGATCACCACGTACGCAGCAACGACCACGCCGGTGAGACCGGCGAGGGCGACCGTGTGCGCGAGCAGGCGGTCGATCCGTGAGATCAGCTTGCGCGTGCCGAGAACGGCCAACGCGAGCGGGACCGGCATGGCTGCGACCGCCGCGGTCGCGCCGACGTTTGTCGGCCAGCCGACGAGCAACCGGAGCGCCACCGCGATGACGGCGATCCCTGCAGAGACCGTGACAGCCCAGCCGAACCACTGCATGCGTTGCCGCGTGATGCCTCGCGCCCGCCGGTAGCGCGCGGTCGAGGTGAACGCCGCCGCGATCGCTGCGACCGAGGCGGCGCCTACTACAGGCCCTGTGGCCTCCGGCTTCGACGCGCCTAGATACGTAGCGAGAGCTGCCCCGAAGACATACCCGAAGATGACCGTCCAGCGGCGCGGGCGCGTCGGCAGCGAGCCATCGGGCAGTGCGGCCACGACGTGCAGACCGAGCGCCGGCAAGATGCCGAGCGCATACGGGCGCGCTGGATCGGCCAGCGTCGCGAACGCGACTCCACCCGTCACGACGACGAGTGCGCCGAACAACCCCGGGCGGCGCACGACGAGTACCAAGCCCGCGGCGATCCACATCGAAGCGAGCGCGATGATGAAAGCTTGGTTGTCCATGTCATTCCGTCCTTAATACTGATGCCGGTTGTGTGTGCGCGGCAGCGCGCGCGGGGAACACTGCGATGAGGTTTGCGATGACGGCGGCGGCCGGAACGAGCACGACGAGCGCGAGCACGGACGCGCGCGGCTCGAACGGTACACCGATGCTCGACACGAATCGTGCCCAACCCCATCGCGCGAGCGCGATGCCGAGCGGTACCCCGAAGAGCGAGGCGACGACGACGAACGTCGTGGCTTGCCACGCGACCGCTCCCACGACCTGCGCGCGAACGAAGCCCAGCGTTTTCAGGATCGCGAGCTGTCCTCGGCGCCTCCGTACAGACGTGACGAGCGCATTGCCGAGAACGGCGGCGCCGATCAACGCGAGCAGCGATGCGAGCACGAACGGGATCTTCGTGACCCCCGCGAAGGTTCCGATATCGGCCGGGCGCTGCAGCAGCTCGGTGGCGCAGATCCCGCCGTTGCTCGCACACACGCCTCGCATGCGCGCGATCACCGCGGTCCGGTTACCGCCCGGGCGGACGTGGGCGAGCAAGAACGTGTAGTCGGGCGCTTCGGGATCCTTCAGCGGGTCGCCGACGAGGATCGCTCCCTCGCCGAGCCCCGTCGGCGTGAAGATGCCGGGACCGAGACGCGGGAACACGGCTCGGCCGACGATCCGCAGGGTCAGCGGACCGAGGAACCGTGCGGCCACGGTGTCACCGATCTTCTTGTGCAGCGACTCGAGCGTAGTCGTACCGAGGACAACTTCATCCGCGGTTCGCGCCGGCCTGCCGGCGAGGATGCGCGGGTACAGATCGCCCTTCAATGGGTCGAGCCCGACGGCGGGGATCGTGTGGTCGCCGACGAACAGTGCGCCGTAACGTCCGCCGGTCAATCCGTCGATGTCGCGGTCACTCGCGAGCTCTTGTTGTCGCGCGCGCGGGATCGAGAAGAACTCGCTGTCGATCGCGACGTCCCAGGTCTGGCCGTACGAAGTGGGGGTGTCGATCAGGTGCGTTAGGCTCGTCCCGAACGTCAGCGTCGCAACGACGGCGACCAGCGCCGCGATCGTTCCGACCATCGTGCTGCGGACGGGAACGGCACGGCGGCCGCTGCCCGGCTCGAGCGCAAGCCGCACACCGGTCGAAACGGTGACAGGCATCGCGACGAGCGCGCGCGCGACTCGCGAAGGACGCGCGGCGCCTTCCGTCGAGCGGCGCGCGCGCGCGGCTCGCACGGCGGGGATCATCACGACCGCGAATAAGGCGAGCACGATCGCAGCGCCGCCGATCGCGAGGACGGCGACGTTCACCGCGAGTCCCGGCGATGGTTCGGCGAGACGCGCGGCACCGATCGGCGACAACGGCGAGGCGGCGATCGCGAAGCCGACGGCGAGGGCCGCGCCGGCGATGATGGCCACGCCGACGCGGATCATGACGACGAGCAGCAGTGCGCGCGGCGAGAGTCCGACGGCGCGAAGCGTCTCGTAGTCGGCCGAAGCGACGAAGATGTGACGAGCGAGCGCTTGTCCGATCAACAGTAACGCGACCGCTCCGGCGACGAACGCGAAGATCACGAAGGCGAGCGCCAGCGGTGAGATCGCATGGTTAACGCGCTGCAGGCGATCCTGCTCGGTCGAGAAGATCACGCTCTCGACGGGATAGCGGTGCGCGCGGAGGATCCGATCGGCGCCGATATGGAACGCGTCGATCGACGCGCCCGGATGCAAGCGGAAATGCGCGATGACGAAGAGCGCTTGATCCGCGCCGCCGTACTTCTCGAAGAATGCCGGCGTCACGTAGAGGAAACCGACGTCGTCGAAGCGCGCGATGGGAACGATCTCGGTTGGGAAGACGGCGACCCCGACCACGCGAAGCGTAGCCCGCACCGCCGATGCCTTCGGTGCGGCCGGATCGGAGAACCGCTCGACGGTGACGGTCTGTCCCGGGCGGATCTTGTTCTCGCGCGCGAATGCAACGTTCACGAGGGCCTCATCCGGGTGGGTGTAGTCGGGCATGCGTCCGCTCGTGATCTTCGGCCGATCGATCGCGTGCCCGAACGACGGCTCGACGATGCCGTACGGCGGAGGCAAGGCGTTGAACGGAACGTCTGCCGGCGGTTTCGGATCTGAGATCGTCAGCCCGAGTCCGGCAACGGTTCCGAAGGACTCGACCTGCGGCAGCCTCGCGATCTGGCGGGCCATGGAGATGACCGGCGCCCCGGACGACAGCGTCACATCGTGTGCACGCGCGGCGAGACGCTCGCGACGGAACGCGGTCGACGTTCGGCGCGCGCCCGCCACCGACGCGAGGACGATGCCTCCTGCGACGCCGATCAGAAGCGCGAGCGCAACGAGCTGGCGGCCGTGCTCGCGAAGCTCGGCGCGCGCGCGATACCAGACGGCGTTCATTCGGCCCTCAGCACGAGCGCGGGTTGCGTGCGCGCAGCTGCGCGCGCGGGGATGGCCGCGATCACCGAGAACCCGATGAGACCGAGCACGACGGACGGGATCAAGAGCAGCAGCCACGGGTTAGCAGGATCCATCTTCAGTCCGACGCGATCGACATAGGCGAGGACCGACCACCGCCCCGCGGCCAACCCAAGCGGGAATCCGATCAGCAGCCCGGCCATGAAGATCGTGGTCGCTTGCCAAAGAACCGTGCGACGCACTTGTTTCTTTACGAACCCCAGAGTCTTCAGCAACGCAAGGTCACGCCGCCGCCTGCGCACCGACGACACCAACGTGTGCGCAACGCTCGCGGCAGCGAGGAGCACGAGCACGTTGGAGAACCACACTTGCTGGTAGCCGACGTTCTGAAGATCTTGAAGCTCGTCGGGGACCGTCGCAGGGAGAACGGTCCCAGGGAAATCCTTCGCGAGCTGCGGGTCGATGGGTCCGTTGCTCGAACCCTGGAGCGCGCGCGCGGTCGCCTCATCTTTGAGGACTGCCGAGGAATCACGGAGGGCCACGAGGTACTCGCTGACCGCGGTGAAGTCCGGTGCGACCTTCTGCGCCGCGCGCAACGTCATAAGCGCGCCGGAACCGAGCTCGACCTGATCGTTCATGATCGACGGCGGAACGACGACGACGCCGACGATCTTCATCGCGACCGACCGGCCCTCCTGCGACGAAACCGTCACCGTATCGCCGATACGCCGGCGCCAGCGGCGAAGATCCTTCCGGCCGACCGCGAGCTCGTCGTCGGCGCGCGGCGCGCGGCCGTCGACGACGGGCGGTACGACGTCGCCGACGACCGGATCGAGCGCGACGGCGAAGATCACATGTCCGTCGACGGTCAATTCGTCCATCGCCTCGGCCGTGAATCCGGCGACGTTCGCGTTCGCGTGGAGCAGCCGCTCGGCATCGGCACGGTCGAGCCGTCCGTGCGGGTTGCCGACCGTCGCGTCCCACGTCCAGCCGTACAGCCGCGCGTTGTCCGTGCTGGCGAGCGTGCTCAAGTTGTTGCCGAATACCAGCGAGGTCATCAATGCCAAGATCGCGATCGCGACGCCGGCGATCGTCGATCGGGTCGCAACGGCGCTTCGGCCGCTTCCGTATTCCAAGGCGAAGCGCGTTCCCGAGACGACGGTCGGCGGGAAGCCGGCGCGGGCGAAGAGCTCGGCGAGTCGTGAGCGACGGACGATCTCCCGCTGCCGGCCGTCCGATGTAGCGCGCGACGCCCGGATGGCCGGCCCGACGCCGACGAGGGCGAGGAGGAGGATCATCGCACCTGCTCCGCCGAGCATCACGACCGTGTCGAACGCGAGACCGGGGTGGATCTCGGCTCGACGGGCAAGTCCGATGGGCGTTCGCGCCGATAT
>JBHELL010000249.1:0-3855 GCA_046263075.1 Actinomycetota bacterium
CGGCGAGCACGGCGATGGTCTTCCCGCGCGCGTCGAGCGCGCCGGTGTGCGCAGCGGAGTCGATCCCGCGCGCGAGCCCGCTGACTATCGTGACACCTGCGGCGGCAAGGTCGCGCGCGATCGCGCGCGCGATCGACAGGCCGTATGCCGATGCAGCGCGCGAGCCGACGATCCCGATGCGTGGTTCGAGCGCCGACAGGTCTTCGCCGATCACCCACAGCCGTTCGATCGGTGGGACGACCAGCTCTTCTCGAACGCAATCCGGTAACTCGGTGCCTTCGAGGAGCCTGGGTTCGGTCACACGATCTCCAGGCGGAAGTTCATGGCGTCGCCGACGTGGCTCGCCGTGGTTTCCTCGCTGTCCTCGAGATCTGCAACCGTGCGAGCGACGCGCATCAGGCGGTGCGCGCCGCGCGCGCTCAAGGTGTTCTTGTCGACGGCGAGCGATACCTCTTGCATCGCCTTGTCGTCGAGCCGGCAGGCAGCCGCCAGGCCACGCGCGTGAAGCTCGGCATTGCACGTCGCGCGCTGGCCCCGCAGGCGCGCGCGCTGCCGATCGCGCGCGCTCGCGACTCGGCGGGCGATCTCCGCGCTCGACCGACCCACATCGGAGCCGAAGAGCTGCTTCCGATCGACGCGGCCGACTGTCACCTGCAGGTCGATCCGATCCATGATGGGACCGTTCAGCCGTTCGCGATACGACGCGCGCGAGACCTCGCTGCACGAGCACCCCTTGAGCCGGTCGCCCCAATACCCGCACGGGCACGGGTTCGATGCCGCGATCAGCATGAAACGTGCGGGATAGGTCACGGCCCACCGTGATCGCACGATCGTCACGCACCCGTCCTCGAGCGGTTGACGCAACGATTGCAGCGATTCGCGCCGGAACTCGCCGAACTCATCCATGAACAGCACGCCGCGATGCGCGAGCGATACCTCACCCGGATGCGGCATGCCGCTTCCCCCGCCGACGAGCCCGGTCATCGAGCTCGAGTGATGCGGCGCGCGGAAGGGCCGCCTGGTGAGGAGCGGCCGATCGTCCGGCAACAATCCGGCGACGGAGTAGAGCCTCGTTACTTCGAACGATTCGACCTCGATCATCGGCGGCAAGATCGACGGCAGTCGCCGCGCGAGCATCGTCTTCCCGGCTCCCGGCGTTCCGACCATGATCATGTTGTGTCCACCCGCTGCAGCGATCTCGATGGCGCGCTTCGCCTCTTCCTGTCCGCGTACGTCGGCCATGTCCTCCTCGAACGCAAGCTCTTCCTCGGTGGCAACCGGGCCCGTCCACGGCTCGACGTCGCAATCTCCACGCAGGAACGTGATCGCTTGCTTCAGGTGTTCGACCGGGAACACCGCGATGTGTTTCGCCAGCGCCGCTTCGCGCGCGTTGGCGGTCGGCACCATCACCGCTTGCATCCCGGCTTGCATCGCGGTCAGAACACTCGGCAACACGCCGCGCACGCGCCGGACGGCGCCGTCGAGCGACAGCTCCCCCAAGATGCACAGCCGCGCGAGTCGCTCGTCGTGGATCCGTCCAGACGCCGCCATGATGGCGATCGCCATCGCAAGATCGAACGCCGAGCCGGTCTTGCGCAGATGCGCCGGCGACAGGTTCACGGTGACCCGCTTCAACGGCCATCGCTCGCCGCTCGACTGGATCGCCGACCGGACGCGTTCGCGCGCTTCCTGGATGCTGGGGTCCGGCAAGCCGACGATGGTGAATGCCGGCAGCCCTTGCGCCAGCGAGACCTCGACGTCGATCGGATGGCCTTCCATGCCGACGAGCGCGACCGAGCTCGCGATCGCGATGCCGGTCTGCGTCGGTGCTTTCAGAAGCAGCCCTCGAGGTGCTCGAACCTGAAGCCGAGGTCGTTGTGATCCACTTCGGGCACGTCGAACCGGACGGAGTCGAACCCCGGACGGCGGTCCATCAGGTACCGCGCGGCAACCGCGCGGATCTTCCTCTGCTTCGAGCTCGTGACGGCTTCGCGCGGGATGCCGAACCGCACCGACCGACGCGTCTTCACCTCGATGAAGGCGAGGATGCCGCCGCGGGCGGCGATGATGTCGAGTTCGCCTTCCCTATAGCGAACGTTCCGATCGACGATCCGCCACCCGCGCGACTCCAGCCAGCGCGCGCCGGCCGCTTCGCCGTCGGCGCCGAGCACGCTCCGCTCATGCATCGGGCGCGACGCTAGATCAAAGCGATGTCCGAATCGAGAGCACGAACGCGACGAGCCCGTCAACCGTCGCGAAAGAAATCCGGAAGTTCCACACCGGCCTCCCGAACGGCGCGATCCCGAGACGATTGGCTATGACTTTGGTTAGGGCGAACCGGAGCAGGCTCGTCGGTTTGCGAGCCCGGGCGATCAGAGAGATAGCGGACGCACTTCGGCTCGTGCTGGAGCTCTGACCTTCAGTGCGTTGCCTAGAGAACCAGGAGCGCGATCACCGCGAACGACACGAGCATGATGGTGATGTCGACCGTCTTCGTTCCGCGGTACTTCCGCAGCGGGTTGTACCCCACTACGACAGACCTTCCGGCGAGTCGGGAACCGAGTTCTTCTTCAGCTCTTCGATGTTCACGTCGTTGAAGGTGAGGATCCTCACCGTAGACACGAACCGCGCGGGGCGGTACATGTCCCACACCCACGCGTCGGTGAGGTGAACCTCGAAGAACGCCTCGCCGCCTTCCGACACGTGCTCGGAAACCTCGACGTCGTTCGCGAGGTAGAACCGCTTCTCCGTCTCGACGACGTAGGAGAACATCGGCAGGACGTCACGGTACTCGCGATAGAGCGCCAGCTCCATCTCCGCTTCGTACCGCTCGAGATCGTCGACGCTCATAGGTCGCTCCAGAGGCTCATCTGACCGACACCGTTGAAGGTGAGCCGGTGGATCGGCGACGGACCATGCGCGCGCAATGCGGTCCAGTGTTCGTCGGTCCCATAGCCCTTGTTGTCTGCGAAGTTGTACTCCTTGTACCGGCGAGCCAGGTTCACCATCAGCCGGTCGCGCGCGACCTTCGCGATGATCGAAGCCGCCGCAACCGACATCGACACCCGGTCGCCCTTCTTGATCGAAAGCGCCGGGAACGGGGCGCGCGCGATCGGATATCCGTCGACCAGCAGGTACTCGGGCTGGGGGACGAGGCGTAGCGCGGCCATCCGCAGCGCGCGCAGGTTCGACCGGTGCAGGCCGCGCGCGTCGATCGAGCGCGGCGGGACTTTCACGATGGAGTACGCGAGCGCGCGGGCCCGGATCTCACGGTCGAGCTCTTCGCGTTGCTTCGGCGTCAAGAGCTTGGAGTCGTTCAGCCCTTCGATGTCGCAGCCCTCGGGCAGGATCACCGCCGCCGTAACGAGCGGTCCGGCGAGCGCGCCTCGCCCGGTCTCGTCAACGCCGGCGACGAGCCGAAACCCGGCGCGCCACAAGCGCTTCTCGATCCGTCCGTCGGGCGCGAGCAGCGCGCGATCGGATGCGATGGGGTCCGCGACGTCCACGGCGGCAGGATAGCGCGCGACCGAAGCCGGCCCGGTCACGAGGAGCCGAAATGGGTCGTTCGTGCGGCTCGACGGTGGCCGAGCAGCCGCGCGCGTCAGGCGGCTCGGCGATGACGGCGGCGCAGCGACCCCACCCCCATGGCGGCGACCGGCGACAGGACCAGCGCCTTCTGGGAGGTCTTGCAATGCGCGCGCGGATCCGTGCAGTACGTCCGGCCGCTGATGATGCCCCATCGTCCCGGGGGGAAGATCTTCACGAACGCTTTGCCGACGATGTCGGTGCGCTTGATCGGTCCGAGCGACGAGCGGCTGTCGGAAGAGTTCCCTCTGTTGTCGCCCATCACGAAGT